>CAMNHX010000102.1 GCA_946539945.1 uncultured Desulfobulbus sp.
AGACAACAGTACTGGAGACAACAGGTACAGCCCCTGACGCAGGTGCAGGCCGTAGAACATTGACCGGCAAAGACTCCATACTGGCAAGGCGGCGGACGTTCAGAGCGGTATGACTGTTCAGCCAGGCAATAATGGAGTCGTAACCTGTGTCTTTGGAAATGACATACACTGTGCTGCTTGGCGCATCGCGGGACAATATGCCCAACTGGCAGGCAATGTGGAAGTCTGCCGCGTTCTTGCCCGTGCCACTGGTCAAGACAAACTCGTTGCACGGTTCCCGCATCAGTATTTTGGCCACATCAATGCTGATCTTGTCTTCCGCCTTGGCAAAGATCAAAACCCGGACCCCCTCATGCAGACGCTGGATCGTTCCAGCCTCTGGCTGCACATTTTCCAGATCCACCAGAATGTATGCCCACATGGTCATGCTGCCGTTTTCCGCAGAAAATCTTACTGCAGTGCCGCCAGCGCTACTTCAATGCGCTTCATGCCCTCCTTGATGGTGTCCAGAGAGGTTGCAAAGGAAAAACGGACAAAGTCATCCGCGCCAAAGGCCACGCCTGGCACGCTGGCCACCCGGGCTTCGTCCAGAAAATAGTCGGCCAGAGTCAGAGACCCGTCAATTTTCTGACCCTTGAAGCTCTTGCCGTAGTAGGCGGAAAAGTTCGGAAACACGTAGAACGCACCTTCCGGGTTCTCGCAGTGAACGCCTGGCAGGCGGTTCAGGGCAGAGACAAAGAAGTCCCGCCGAGGCAGGAAGGCGGCCAGCATCTCCCGGGGCGCATCCTGCGGACCAGTGAGGGCGGTCAGCGCCGCATACTGTGAAATGGCGACCGGGTTGGAAATGGACTGGCTCTGAATCTTGTTCATGGCCTTGATGAGGTGCAGAGGTCCGGCGCACCAGCCAATGCGCCAGCCAGTCATGGAATAGGTCTTGGACACGCCGTTGGCCAGAATGACCTGTTCCTTCAGTTCAGGCGCAACTGCAAGGATATGGGCAGCTGGTTCGTCGGCATAGACGAGTTCTTCGTAAATGTCGTCGGAAATGATCAACCAACCGCGCTCCAAAGCCAAACGCGCAACCTCTTGCAGCGCCTGTGCGGAGAAAATCGCGCCAGTCGGATTGGAAGGGCTGTTCAAGACCAGCATCCTGGTTCTGTCTGTGGCGTATCTGGCCAGATCAGCAGCGTCAATGTCAAAGTGCTTTTCTTCCTTGAGCGGCACTGTTACAGGCACACCGCTTGCCAGTTGCGTCATGGAGGGATAGGACACCCAGTAAGGCGCCGGGATCAACACCTCGTCGCCGGGATTGATCACCGCCTGAAAGATGTTGTACAGCCCCTGCTTGCCTCCGCTGGTAATCTGTATCTGTTCAGGATCATAGGAAAAACCCTGCCGTTTGCGGTAGCGCTCGCACACGGCCTGACGCAACTCCACAATGCCGTTTGAGGCGGTGTAGCGGGTATGTCCCTGATCAATGGCTTGCTTGCCAGCCTGGCAGATATGGGGTGGAGTCGGGAAATCCGGTTCGCCGACGCTGAAATTGAGCACATCCACGCCCTGGGCCTTGAGGCTCTTGGCCTTGGCGTTAATGGACAGGGTAGGAGAAGGGGCGATTTGCGCAACCCGCTGGGCAAGGCTGATTCCTGCTGACATGAGAGCACTCCAGAAAAGACGGTTTTATGCCGGTGGTTCCGGCGGGTAAAAAAAGCGGCGCATTCAAACGCTTTCTTCCTTTTTTGACAAGCCAAAACAAGGTCCTGCACAGGCGTTTCAGGGGGAGTCGCCAGAAAAGAAGTGCATCCACTGCTTGGGCCGGAACGAAAAACAGCCAGACCGCCTCTGCCTCGTCTTGAACGCGCCTGTTCCGCGTCTATTCCAGAAAGCCGCAAGGCGAGGGCATTCGGCGGTCCGGGCCAAAGGGTCTTTTACTCACCTGAATGCCCGGTGCAGCCTGTTCCCGCTTGTATTCGTTGAGACGCACACGCCGTGCCACGTCACGCACCAGGGCAAGCTCCACCTTGAGCGCCACAGCAATGCTTTCCACTGGCAGGGACTTCTCCACGTAGAGGCGCAGAATCTGGTCCAGAGTCCCGTAGGGCGGCAGATCGTCCTGATCGCACTGATCAGGCTTCAGTTCAGCTGTGGGCGGGCGCTCTATCGTGCTTGCCGGGATAATTTCCCGCTCCCGGTTGATCCAGTGCGAAAGCCGGTACACTTCGGTTTTGAACACGTCTGCCAGAACAGCCAGACTACCGCACATATCACCGTAGAGCGTGCAGTAGCCCACAGCCAGTTCCGACTTGTTGCCGGTGGAGAGCAAAAGACGCCGCTCCTTGTTGGCCAGGGCCATCAGGATATTGCCCCGGATCCGGGCCTGGATGTTCTGCTCGCTTGTGTCTTCAGGCAAGCCTGCAAAGTGTGGGGCCAAAAGGTCTGCATAGGTCCGCATGGCAGGCTCAATGGGAATGATGGCAAAGCGGCAGCCCAGATTGTCGGCAAGCTGTTTGGCGTCCTGAATGGAAAGTTCCGAGGTGTAGGGCGAGGGCAGGGCGACGCCCAGTACCTTGTCCGGTCCCAATGCCTTGCAGGCCAGGGCAGCGGTCAGGGCTGAATCAATCCCGCCGGACAGGCCAAGCACCACCGAGGAAAAGCCGCTTTTGCACACATAGTCTTTCAGGCCGCAGACCAGGGCAGCCTCCAGATCAGCGATGCCCTCTTCAGGCACAGCAGGCAGGCAGGACTGCGGCGCGACGGGTTCCGGGAAATCAGCGATCAGCAGGTCAGCGGCAAAGCCAGCGGCGCAGGCGCGGATTGCTCCGGTCCTGTCCATGACCAGGGAATGGCCGTCATACACCTGCCGTCCCTGCCCGCCAGCTTGCCCCACATACACCAAGGGCGTCTCGCAGGTGCGGCACAGCGTGGCAAAAGCCTGCTCTCTTTCCTGACGCAGTCCCGCATACCAGGGTCGGGCCGCGATGTGGATCAGCAGGTCTGGCGAGGTCTCGCCCGGCAGACAGGCTTTGCTTCTCGCCTCTGCCCGAAGGAGAGCCGGATCCTCACCAAGGATCAGGGCGCAGGACAGGCCCTGACAGCGAAAAACAGAATCCAGCGCAAGACGACCTTTGTGGACCAGGCTCTGAATAACGCCGTTTTCCACGACAAAGGCCGCGTTCAGGATTTCAGCTTCTTGGTCAGAGGCGCAGTCAAGACCGCCGATCACGCAGACCATCCGGGGAAAGCGTGTAGTCAAGGTCAGAAAGTCCTGCAAGGCGCGATCATGCGCCGCCAGAAAGGCCGGGCTGCTTGGCAAATCAAAGAGTGGTGCGCCGCAAAGGGCCAGTTCAGGAAAGACTACGAGAACACAGCCACAGTTGTGGGCCTGATGCAGTTGTTTTTGTATTTGTTGCAGCGTACCTGCAAAATCACCGACAAGAGGATTGGTCTGAATGAGGGCGATCTTCAATGGGGCTATGACCAAGGAAAGGCAGCCCTGCACGCCTGTTGCGCAGCGTCTGGAACAGAAGGGGCGGACGGGCCGCTTTGGAGACAAAAAACCCGGCGAAGCACGCCGGGTTTTGAGGTATCAAGAAAAGATGACTACAGTTTGGTAACGTTTGCGGCTGCAGGACCTTTAGGGCCGTCAACGATTTCAAACTGAACCTTGTCACCTTCGTTGAGAGTCTTGAAACCGCTGCCATTGATGGCGGAATAATGCACAAACACATCCTTTCCTTCTTCCTGCTCAATGAAACCAAAGCCCTTGGACTCGTTGAACCACTTTACTGTACCTTTCAGCATTGCTACTCTATTCTCCTTCGGTGGAACTGAATTGCCTGCCCACGGGGTACGGACATCCATTCAGGAGGATTGTCCAGCCAGTATGTTGCCGCACGCCACATGAACCATGTGCGCGGTCTCTTACCATCTTCCCTCTGAAAAAACAAGAGCCTTGCGCGTTTTTTTTTTGCCTGTTTCCTTGAAGTTCCGTGAAAATTTGCAGGTCTCCCTGTGTTCTGGACAGCACCCTGTCCAGAGGGAAACAGGGCAAACGTGACAGCCCCTTGGAAAACGCTGCTTACCCAAGATTTACTTTAGCAGCCCGTTGAAAAACTCGTTTTTGTTCCAAAATACAGGCGCTAACCCCTTGATTTTATTAGGGGTGTTTTGGACGAACAGCGTTTTTCAACGTGCTGTTAGGGCATTTTAGAGCATTTCCGCTTTGTCTTTTTACTGCTTTCACCGCTTCGCTCAGCATGACATAAAAAATGAAAACGGAAACGCTGTAATGACATTGCGCCTGAAGGTAGGGGAGTGGTCAACGCAAGGCCCTTATTCCCCCCTGCGACGCTTCGCGACCCCTGCTTTACCCTGCTGGTGCGCTACAAAGTTCGGGAAGGGGAGGTGAAAGGTCCCGCTTTGCGGATAAAAACCGCTCTATACAGATCCAGACGCAAGGGCAGTTGCCCAGAGCGGCTTTGCTACATCCGGCGATGCCGGATCATGGAGATAAGCAGCCCAAAGCCCATGCAGGCGGCCAGCAGAAAGCCGAACAGCCCAATGACCGGCACGTTGTGCCAGCGCGGCGGAATGCCGGAAAGCACAATCAGGGAACTGCCCACGATCAGGGCTGCCAGTACAATCGCAAAGGCCAGCCGGTTGGTGATGCGCTCCAGGGTCTGCTGGAGAGGCGCAATGCCCTGGTGTTCAAAGCCCAGTTTGAGCTGACCGCTTTGCAACTGCCGCAGAATATGGCGCAGATCGTCCGGCAGGACGCGCAAAAGGCGGTAATAACCCAGACCAAGGGAAGCTGCATCTTCAGCCAGCCGCCTTGGCTGCACGCGCTCCAGTTGCAGCCGCCGCATAAAGGGGCGGGCCAGGGTAAAGAGCTGCAAGCGCGGGTCCAGCATCATGCCCACGCCTTCCAGCGTGCTTAAAGCCTTCATCATCAGATAGAGGCTGGGTTTGAAAGAGAGGTGGTGTCGGGTGACAAGTGCGAGCAGATCCTGAAAGATCTTCGCTGCTTCCAGCTTGTCCAGAGGCTGATACAGGTAGCGATCCACCAGAAAGAGCAGATCACGCTCCAGCCGCTCCCGGTTCACCTCGCCCTGCTGCAGGGTGGTGCGCAAGACACCACTGACCATCTCATGCTCATCCTTGCGGATCAGGCTCATCACCAGAGCGGTAAAGTCTTCCTGATCACGGCGGGACAGACGCCCCATCTGACCAAAGTCAATGAAACAAACCACGTTGCCCGGCAGGATGAAGAGATTGCCCGGATGCGGGTCTGCATGGAAAAAGCCGTGCCGGAAAATCTGCTCCATCACCAGATTCGCGCCGCGTCTGGCCACCAGCGACAGGTCATAGCCCTCTGCCTGTAGCCGCGCCGTGTCTGAAGCCTTGATACCCTCAATGTACTCCATCACCAGAATACGGCTTGAACACAGTTCAGGGAAAACCGCAGGCACATGGATCTGCGGGTTGCCGCGAAACTGCCGGGCAAAGCGCTGGATGTTCGCCAGCTCAACGCTGAAGTCCAGCTCGCGATGCAGGCTTTCCGCAAACTCCTCCACCACAGTGCTGGGCGAGTGGCCACGCAACTCCTCAAGGTACTGCTCCATCAGACTGGCAATGTGGCTGAAGATCTCCAGATCAACAGCCACAAGCTGGGCAATGCCAGGACGCCGCACCTTGACCACTACCCGCTGACCGTTGGCCATCCGGGCGCGGTGGACCTGACCGATGGAAGCCGCAGCCATGGACTCGTGCTCAAATTCGGGAAAGAGGCTTTCCGCAGCCACACCGCATTCCCGCTGGAACACGCCGTCGATCTCTGTCCAGGGCACAGGCGGGATCTCGTCCTGAAGGCGGGCCAGTTCAGTCATGTAGGCGGGCGGCAGCAGATCAGGTCGTGAAGAAAGTACCTGTCCCAGCTTGATGAAGGTTGGTCCCAGTTCCTCAAAGGCCAGGCGAAGCCGTTCCGGTCTGGAGAGCCGCGCCAGGTTTTCCTCTGGCAAGGTCCCGCCCAGACGCTGCCAGCCGGATTCCAGATACTGGTCAATATGGAGGCGGCCCACCAGATCGCTGAAGCCATACTTGAGCAGCACCTGCAAAATACGGTTGTAGCGTTGCAGATGCCTGTAGGTGCGCCCAAAGACGCCCAGCTTGCGCAGGCTGAACATGGCAGGCCGTCTGGCTTACTGGTGATCCTTGTTGATCAGCGCGTGCAGTTCGTCAATTTTTCGCCGCCAAGCGTTGATATCCTCCTTTCACGCCAGATTTAGCTTCTGATCCTGTTCTTTCTC
>CAMNHX010000103.1 GCA_946539945.1 uncultured Desulfobulbus sp.
AAAGCCACTGGCGCTCCCCAAAGTACCCCGGCAAGACCGCAGGCATCCCCGCAAACTGCGGAAAAAACGGCAAAGGTGGTCCCAGCGGCAAGGCAGGGCCTTCCTGCATCAGCGCAGGCAGGCGCCCGGACTGCTGCGCCCAGTCCTGCAAAACCGGCAAGGCAGGGTGCAGGCCCATCCAGAACCGCGCCGCCTCCGGCAGACTTTGATCCTGAAATGCCGCCCATGGTCACACCGACCGGCATCTATGCGCCCCAGGCGATCCAGGCGGCTTCCCGTCCGCCTGTGCAGGAAGAGCCACTTCCCGCAGAGGGCGGTTGGCGCGACGAGCCGGACTTTGTGGACTCTGCCTTGGGTCTGGACTGGCTTGCCGAAGCCCGGGACCTTCTGGGAGAGCGCTTCGCTGTCTGGACTGCAGCAGCGCTCTTGGCCCTGTTTCTTCCTTCAGCAGCGCTGTTTCTTCCCTTTCTGGGGGTGATCGTTCTTGTCCCCGAGTTTGCGCAGTGGGCGCCCAGTGTCTCGGCTGGTCTGACTGTTGTGCTTTTGCCGGTCTTTGTCGGTGGCATGATGCTCATGGTGCAGCGCCAGAAAAACGACGATCTGGTCCTGGCCCGCCATATCCTGTCCGGTTTCTGGCGCAACATGGGGCAACAGATGACTCTGGGCTTTCTGGCCCTGATGTATCTGGCGCTGGCCGCCCTAGCCGTGTTCCTGATCCAGCATTTCCTGCCGAACCTGTTGAGTGGCGCAAGCGGCAAGCTTTGGACTGGAGCCATTTTTGTGGGGCTGTCCCTGCCGCTCCTGCCGACCTGCTTTCTGGCCCCTGCCCTGGTGGCCCTGGCAGACGACAACGCCCTTGCTGCCATGAGAAAGAGTTTGCAGGCCTGTTTCCGCAACTTGGGTGCCTTTGCCTCCTGCATCCTCCGCCTGATGCCTGCCGCCCTGATGGCAGCACTGTGGACAGCCTTGGGCATCTGGTTGGGCGGCAACCTGTTGGGCCTGATCTTCTTTTTGCCCTGTCTGCCCCTGGTTGCCCTGCTGGTCCTGCTGACCTTTCCTGCAACCCGTGATCTCTTCTATGACGACGCTCTCTGAACAGGTCGCGCCCAACACGCCGCTGGACACGGTGTTCACGCATGAAACCCCAGAGGGCGTGGCCCTGCGACTGGAACTGGCCGGACCTGTTGCCCGGGGCCTGGCCTGGCTCTGCGACCTGTTTCTCCGGCAAATTCTTTGCCTGCTGTGCTTTGTGCCCTGCCTGCTCTGGGGCGGAGCAGGTCTGGGCCTGTACCTGATCTTCCTCTTTGCCATAGAGTGGCTGTATCCTGCGCTTTTTGAGGCGCTCTGGGGTCGGACACCGGGCAAACGCTGGCTGGGCCTGGAAGTGGTGCGCGAGGACGGTGCGCCACTGGACTGGACAGCCGCTCTCATCAGAAACCTGCTCCGGGCTGCGGATTTTCTGCCCCTGGGTAACGCATTGGGGCTGGCGGTCATGCTGGCCCATCCCAGACTGCAAAGACTGGGCGATATTGCGGCAGGCACTCTGGTCATCTACAGGCAGGCTGAAAGCGAGCGGGAGCGCATCCCGGAAGTCCAGGCACTGGCCCCAAGGCTTCCGCTCAAGGTGGCGGAGCAGCAGCTTGTCCTGGACTTCTGCGCCCGCCGTGAGCAGATGTCCGCTGAACGGGCCGCTGAACTGGCCCGGCGCGTGCCCTTGCTGACCGGCACGAATCAGCCCGAAAACGCGCTGCTGGGACTGGGCAACTGGTTTCTGCGCGGCAGCGCGGCAGCCCGCAAAACAGGAGACAGATCCGGTGCATCAGGCAAAATTTGAAGAAGATCATGCAGCCCAGTGGCAGCAATTCCAGACCATGCTGGACGATCTGCCCCATGCCCGCCAGCTTTCCCCCAAGCGTCGGCAGGACCTGGAAACCCTGCCCAGGCTCTACCGTCAGGTGTGCAGCCAGTACAGTCTGGCCCTGCGCCGCCGCTATACCTCTGGTCTGGCTGGACAACTGCACACCCTCATCCTGCGCGGTCATCGCCTGGTGTACCAGAACCGGGGTCAAAGCCTGAACAAGACAGTCCTCTTTTTCCGCCGAACCTTTCCCTGTCGGGTGCGGCAAGAGTGGCGGGCAGTGTTCTTCAGCCTGCTCTGTTTTCTGGTTCCAGCCCTGACTCTGGGCTGGCAGTGTTATCAGGAGAGCAGCTTCATCTATCTCCTGATGCCTGCCGATCAGGTCGAGGCTCTCGAACGGTCGTTCAGCAAGCCGGGAGGCCGGACCGCCCAGGGCGATGCCCTTGCCTTTGGCTATTACATCAAAAACAACGTCAGCATTGATTTCCGCACCTTTGCCGGTGGTCTGTTCGGCGGCATGGGCACGCTGCTCGTGCTGGTGTACAACGGTGTGGTCATTGGCGGCGCAAGCGGACACCTGTCGCACGCGCCCTTTGCCGAACACTTCTGGGCCTTTGTGATGGGCCACAGCGCCCTGGAACTGATCGCCATGATTTTGAGCGGCGCTTCTGGTCTGATGTTGGGGCGAGCGCTGATCCACCCCGGGCCGTATCGCCGTTTGGATGCACTCCGGCAGGTCGCGCCAGAGGCCCTGCAAATCCTTTTGGGCGCAGCCCTGATGACCGCGCTGGCTGCGGTCATTGAAGCCTTCTGGTCTGCCCAGCCCCTGCCCTTGCCGGTCAAAGCGGCCTTTGCAACGATCAACTGGATCGCGGTTCCAGCCTATCTCTGCCTTGCCGGGAGAGACCGCCATGCAGCTTGACCGGGTTGTTGTGCGCCTGCGCCAGCGCACAGTCTGGCAGTCTCTGGATCTGGGTATCCTGCTGGCGCAACGCTGGTATGGGGCGCTGCTCGCGCTCTGGCTGACCGGGCTGCTTGCCCTCTTGCCCCTGCTGGTTGCAGTGGCGTTCTGGATGCCCGCCTGGGAGCTGCTGGTCTGCTTTGTGCTGGTGCAGCCTTTGCCGGAAATTTTGCCCCTGTTCTGGATGGGCCGCGCCCTGTTCGGGGAGCGCTTGAGCCTCCGGGAAACCTTGAGCCGCTTCAGGGCGCAGTTGCGCCTGTCTCTGGTGTTGCGTTTGCTCCTGTCCCGCCTGCACGCCTTTCGGTACTTTGTCTGGGCTGTACTCCTTCTGGAGACGCCCGCGCCCGGTACAATCAAGGCCCGGATTGCGCTGCTGGGCCGGGGCCGGAACACTGGAGCCTTTTTCCCGGCTTTGGCTCTCCTGATGACCCTGCTGCTGACCTTTGGGGCTGCACAGATCCTGTTTGCGCTGGTTCCCGATGAGCTGGACCTGAACCTTGGCTCAATGCAGCTTGCCCGGACTTATGGTCTGCTGTACGTGCTGGTTGCCGCCCTTTTGGGGCCGTTCTGGGTTGCCTGCGGCTTCATGCTGTATATTTCCCGGCGTGTGGAGCTTGAAGCCTGGGACTTGGAACTGGGTCTGCGGACCTTGAACGCCCGTCTGCGCCGGGAAAGCCAGGGGAAACAGTGAAGTGCTATCCCAGAGAGCAGGATTGCTGAACGTATTGTCAAAAACAGGCCAAAGAGAGGAACTTGTCGTGAAAACCAGGTGGATTGCCCTTTCCCTTTGCATCATGTTTTTTTGTCCTGCAAGCCATGCCTTTGTTTATATAGCCCCTCCCTTTGATAAAGCCCTGCAATCAAAAGAGCTTGTTTGTGTCGGGCTGGTGGAAGGTGTGCATATAACCGGAAAAGGACTGGGATGGATAAGGGCACAGGCAAGACTTGCAATAGAAAAGTGCTTGCGCGGTACACATTGCCCTGAAGGGAAAACTATCTCTGTCACGTATTTTGCGCAAAATGTACTGGGTACAACAGTTCCTCTTGATATTGAAGTGGGAAAACAGGTTATTCTGGCAATCGCTGACACTGATCCTGTACATGGTTATGAACTCGATACAGATATAAATGGAGGAGTGGATTACGTGTATACCTGCAATGCCTTTCCTGCTTCCATCATAGAGGAAGACCACGATTTTCCCTGCCGTAACGCAATGACAAGAAATGTCCATAGAGTGACCTGGTCACAGATTGAAAAACTGTTTTCTGGCAAACCATGATGAAGGCATACAGGGATCACCATCCTGTTGGCAAGATTCTGCGCCCCAGCGCCTTGGCGCTTGTCACTGCCCTGACACTCCTCTGGACTGCGCCGCTTTGCGCGGCATCTCCTGCAAGAGAGGCAACAGTGCAAGACCCGGCCACCCCTGCCGAGGCCCGGAAGCTGGTCCGCACCGCTACCACGCAGCCTGCTCCAGCCTTCAAGACCGTGTATTCCTGGCGGAAAAAAGAGAAAAAGGAAGAAAAAAAGGAGTGGCCGTGGCTGGACAAGTTGTTCCGCTGGTTGCAACAGCATCACCTGTCATGGCTGGATGCGGAGTTTCTGGCCCTTATGGGGCGGCTCCTGGTCTTGGGTCTCGTGGCTCTGGGTGTAGCTTTTGCCCTGATCCAGATGCAGCGGCAAGGCGTTCTGGATTTCTTTCGCAGACCACCACAAACCGGGCAGGCGCCGGAAGTCCTGTTTGGTCTGGATCTGCGGCCAGAAAGTCTGCCTGCCTCACCAGCGGACGCCAGTCTGGCGCTTTTTGCCGCTGGTCGTGCCCGCGAGGCGCTGGCCCTGCTCTACCGGGCTGCGCTGTCCCGCTGCATTCATGACTGGCAGATCCCGCTTGCGCCCTCCATGACCGAGCTGGAATGCGAGCGGGTTATAGCTGAACGTGGCCCCGCGCCGCAAAGCGCCTGTCTGCGCCAGTTGACAGCAAGCTGGATTCGTCTGGCCTACGGGCATGAGGCGCTTGCCGAAACACACTGTCAGGAACTGGCGCAGGGTTTTCGCGAGGCATTCGGGTAGCCGCTTGACAGGGGGTTGAACAGTTTGCTTGAAATCTGATTCTTACTCCGGCAATAAAACACTCTGGAAAAATGTGCCATCTTGCTCACCTTTGGGCGTGTAGCTGCGTCATTTTGGGAACCTGTGCGTCCATGAGATTCAAGTTGCCGAAGCAGGAAGGAGAATGTGGCGCGAAGTGCTGACGCAGCAGAGAGTAAGGGGGGCTGCTCTGCCGTAGTCCCGGAACTCCCCAGTCACAGGGAAGCCGCTGTGTCACTTCGCAGAAGAAAATGAAAACCTTCCTAATCTATGGAAATCACATAAAAAAGTTTTTTTGGTGAAGGTGGAACGTGAATCACCTGTGTGTCGTCTGTCTGTCGTCCTTGCTGAAGGAGCGTCGCAATATACGGTTCTTCGCCACGAAAACAGTCCCGCAACATGGGGAAGATTTTGCTCAAGGTTTCCAAATACTCTTGCTTTTCCGTGATGAAAGGCGATAATGAGAGACGTCTGGATTATCGGGATTTTTTTCAACTTTTTCTGGAGTACAAGATTATGCGCTGTCCCAAATGTGGCTATACCTCGTTTGACAATCTGGAACGCTGTAAACGGTGCAAAAAAACCATATCTGCAACGGCTACAGCCTTGATGGGGACGGTGCTTGACGCCTTTCCACCTTCGTTCTTGCTCGACTCTGATGAGGATGGAGCGCCTCAAGAAGAGCTGGCAGCTGCTGCCGCTGGTCCCAGCCTGGCAAAAGAGAGCGACGACGCTACGTTCAATCTTGCAGGCTCTTCGGAAGAGGCCACCACTCTGGATGACGGTGGCGCTGATCTGCGCCTTTCCGAAAGTGGCACTGGGCCAACTGCCCAGGAACCGGCGATGGACGTTGATTTGAACCTGTCTGGCGCGGAAAGCTCTGCTCCTGGTGGTGCGGACTTCTCCTTGGAAGACCTGCATATTGAGGATGATATGGGACTGGAGAAAACTCCGGTTCCCACTCCTGCCAGCACAGGTGATCGGCTTTCTCCTTCCGCAAAGACTGGTACAGCTCTTGATGGTTTCAACATAGAGCAACTGGACGACCTGCTGGTGGCAGACAAAGCTGAAAAGGCTTGACAGCTTCCCCTGCTTTTTGCTATGAAAGCCCAACTCTTTTGTGCGTGCCGAGATAGCTCAGTCGGTAGAGCAACGGACTGAAAATCCGTGTGTCCCTGGTTCGAATCCTGGTCTCGGCACCAAAAATCAAGGGCTTACGTCATAACAGCGTAAGCCCTTTTCCCTTCGATTTTGTGGATACCCATTTCGCAAAGCCGGGGTTTTGTTTGCCGTTCTGCAAAACTTACGCCAACCTGATCAAATCTATCTAAACGTGATCGGTTTGCTGTTTGCTTCCTGCTTCAA
>CAMNHX010000104.1 GCA_946539945.1 uncultured Desulfobulbus sp.
CTTCGCTGGAAGACTTTCACCGCTTCGCTGGAAGACTTTCACCGCTTCGCTGGAAAGTCATGCTGAACGGAACGAAGCGAAGTGACTTTTCAGTGCGTCAGCACGGTAAAAGTATTTCAGCGAAGCGGCAAAAGTTCATCACCCCCTCGGCCCGAAGAACCGCGCTGTTGAGATGAACTTTTACCGAACAGGTTTCTTCAATCCTGCATTGCCAGTTTGAGCAGTGCGTTCACCGCTGCCACAGCCACCGGAGTGCCGCCCTTGCGCCCCAGCGCGGTGATGAAGGGGTACTCCTGTTCCGCGAGCAACTCCTTGGATTCAGCGGCATTCACAAAACCGACCGGCACGCCGATGACCAGATCGGGCTGCCATTTGCCAGCCTCGATCAGGTCCATGACTGCCAAAAGCGCAGTGGGCGCATTACCCACAGCCACGATGCCAACCTGATCAGTCAGTGCCCGCAGCATGGACGCCTCGGCCCGGGTGCTGCCGCGTTCTTTGGCAAGGGCAGCGGTTTCAGGCTCGTTCATCCGGCAGATGACCTTGCCGCCAAAGGATGCAAGCAGGCGACTGGACACACCAGCAACTGCCATGTTCACGTCCACCAGAATGTTTTTTCCGGCACGAATGGCAGACAAACCAGCATCAATGGCTTGCGGGTGAAAGCGGATGTTTTCGGCAAAGGCAAAGTCACCGGTCGCGTGGATGATGCGGCGGATCACCTGGAATTCCCGGGGATCCAGACCGGTTTCACCCAATTCTGCGGTAATGATGCGGAAACTCTCGGCCTCAATGTCCTGAGGCGCAACGTGCTGAAGCTGAACCATAATTTTTCCTCAAGCGTGTGGATTGTTGTGCAAAAGTGAGCGTGGTGTTTGGCATTGGTAGCGCATCAAGCCCCACCCTTCAGGGCGGGAGGAGAGCCTGGTCTGTGCCAAATCAGCCTCTGGACTCTGATCGGGCAGCCACTCTTTCAGGCGCAAAGAAGATGTCCCGAACCGCCGCGTAGGCCACGAGCGCGACAAGCCCTACAAACAGCACAGACAGCCCCACCGTCACCAGTGATGCCAGCCCCAAGCCACATATCACAGCGACGAGCCGCGCCATAGCCCAAAGCGCAAGACTCAAGGGCAAAGAGTTGAGCAGAAAGGCCGACATATTCTCCAGACCGGCCCAGACAAGGAGGCGCAGGGGCCATTCTCCATGCAGGGCCGCTGCTGCCGCGATGAAAATGTTGCCCATAATAAAGGGAACACCCAGGGCAAAGGCGATGATGGGTTCTGCGTCTTTTACTGTTGGACTGATCAGGGCGGACAGCATCTCAACGAGACAGGAGAAGAGTCCCCCCATAAACGGCGTCACAAAGAGACCTATCCCAGCCCACATGAAGCAGTGCGACCAGGAGCGGAAAAAGGCGAAGATGTCGCGGAGTCGTATCGCCTCACCTTGGCGCTGTTTGTGCGCCGCGCACGCAATGCTGCCAGTCAACACGGGCCAGAAGGGCACAAAGCACAGCAGGCATACCATGAGGGCAAAAGCCCAAGTCGGGTCACGCGGAAACTTGTTCGTCGGGAAGGGCTGGAGAGACAACCCAATCGCAAGCATGAAGGCTACGGGAACAGCGGCAGACAGGCACAAGGCGCTCACCCAGAGGCCCGGTCTTGCGGCAATCACTCGTGCGGCCTCGCCCAGCCACAGCAGACCGTGATAGGCAGGCACAACAATGGGCGCTTCAGCCCAGCCGTCCGGCCCAGTCTGACGGGGCGCTTCCTGGATGCTCTCTGGCGCACGGTAGGGATTGACTTCCAGGTACTCGTCCCCTTGATTGCCTGCTCTCTTTCTCTCCATCACTTTGTCTTGCCAACCAGAGTATGGCTTTCCACGATCCTTGTTCGTAACTCCTCATTTGAAAGACCACTGTCCAGAACAATCGTGTACCAGGTTTTTTTGTTCATATGCCAGCCAGGATAGTAGTGTTCTCTGGCCAAAACCTCCTTCGCCTCACCCGGATTCATCCGCAAATCGATAATTTCGACCACTTCATCCGTGTCCAAGCCGATTTTCTTGCCAAGGACCGTCAGGATTGCTCCGTACCACTTTTTGTTGTCCTTTCTGCGCCAAACCGCATTATCTGGAAACCTTGTCCACAGAAATTCAGGCTCGTCTCCATAGAAATCATGCACAAATTGAATTGCCATCCGTGCCTGTTCTGTCTTGAAGACGACTGTTTGAGAGCAGGCATCTGCAATGTCTGTCAGTACCTTCTCTATCGCTGCTCTGATCCCACCAACATAAGGACCAGAAGCATCTGTTTTGTAGAGAATATACGGCTCACCACTCTCTTTTTCTACAAGTTCTGTATCAACCGTGCCATTTTCTCCTATCAAAACTTTCAGAGAGAATTCATCGTCCCCAATATCTCTTGTTAATTTGAAAACGACACCGCTTCGCTGAAATCCGTAAGCAATCAGCTTCTCTGGTATCAGTTTCTTTCGTTTGAAAATTTCTTCAAACATACTTTTCGCCACAAACTCCTGATACAATCCCTGTTAGGCACGCCTCGCTCATTTACAATCCCTTTTCCGCCAGTTCCACGGCCCGGCGTACAGCCATGGACTTGTTGATGGTCTCCTCATGTTCCCTGTCCGGGTCAGAGTCTGCGACCACGCCTGCGCCTGCCTGAACCCACAGGGTCTTGCCGGTATGCACGCAGGTGCGCAGGGTAATGCAGAAGTCCATGTTGCCGGAAAAGCCGAAGTAGCCCACTGCGCCCGCATAGGGGCCACGGCGGCAAGGCTCAAGCTCGTCGATGATCTCCATGGCCCGGATCTTGGGTGCGCCACTCACCGTGCCAGCCGGAAAACAGGCGGCGAACACGTCAAACTGGTCACGCCCCGGCGCAAGCCTGCCGCGCACGTCAGAAACCAGGTGCATCACGTGGCTGTAGCGCTCTACGGTCAGCAGGTCTGGCACGCTCACCGTGCCCAGGGCTGCGACCCGGCCCACGTCGTTGCGACCCAGGTCAACCAGCATCAGGTGTTCGGCCCGCTCCTTCTCGTCTGCCAGAAGCTCGCGCTCCAGGGCAATGTCTTCTTCTGGACTTGCTCCGCGTTTTCTGGTTCCCGCGATGGGCCGCACCTCAATTTGCCCCTCCTCCAGCCGCACCAGAATTTCCGGGGAAGAACCGATGAGCGTTGCGCTGCTCTGGCGCAGGCAAAAGAGATAGGGACTGGGGTTAATCTGGCGCAAGGCCCGGTACAGGGTGAAGGGATCGATATGGGCCTCGGCTTCGAAGCGCTGGGAAGGCACAACCTGAATGATGTCGCCTGCACGAATATACTCCTTGGCACGCCGCACCATCTCCTGATACCTGCCCTCACCCGCGAGATTGCGAAACACGTGAGGCTCGGTGGGGCGGCTTTCCCGGAAGGTTGAAGGCAGAGAACCGCGCAACCGGGCCACTGTCGCCTCGATACGGGCAAGTGCCTCCTGATGGAGGGCAGCCGCATCGACCGCATCTTTCCGGTCTCGCCTGTCGCAAAACACGCTGCACACGATGCTGAGGCGCTGCTTCAACCGGTCGTGAATCAACAGCATCCGGGGGATGAAGAGGGCGCTGTCCGGCAAATCCTGTTCATCCCTGGCATGACGGTCGGGCAGTTTTTCAATGAAGCGAACCATATCGTAGCCCAGATAGCCCACAAGACCACCGTAAAAACGGGGCAGACCTGCCGGTTCGGCTACGGAAAAGGCGGTCATGATTTCCCGCAGGAGATGCAGGGGATTGCCGTGCCGTTCTTCAGGCTGTCGTCCGGGAATGCCCGGATACGCGATGCAGCAGGACTCGCCCCGGCTCTCAAAGGTGAGGAGCGGGTCAAAGCCGATAAAGGAGTAGCGCCCCCACTTCTCGCCACCTTCCACAGATTCGAAGAGAAAGACCGGTCCCGCGTCTGCCCATACCTTGGCGAACAGGGTGAGGGGCGTATCCAGGTCAGCCAGAATCGTGCGGTGTACCGGCACGAGAGCATGATCAACCAGCGCGGCGGCAAAGGCGGCAGCGTCTGGCAGGGTTTGGGAAAAAGGCGTAGGCATGGCGTTTCAGCTTGAAAAAGGGGTTATGCCAAAGGCAGGGGCAGACAGTATATCGTTTCGGCATTTTTTTTGAAGAGGAGAAGCGGGGCGCTGCGGCTTCCGTCAAATCCAGCCGTTCAGGCCGCAGGCAGGACCACCTGCACTTCAATGCGGTCTTGGGCTATGCCCTGAATCGTGATCCTGCCGCCGTGCAGGTCCACAATACGCTTGACAATGGCCAGGCCCAGTCCTGCGCCGCCCAGTTCACGGGCACGGGACTTGTCAACCCGATAGAAGGGTTCAAAAACCTTGATTGCCTCTTCTTCAGGCAGGGCAGGGCCAGTGTTGGTCAGCAGAGCCACGATGTGACGACCTTTTCTCTGTGCGGTCAGTCGGATTTCGCCGTTTGGCCGGTTGTATTTGACGGCATTATCCAGAAGGTTGGAAAAGGCCCGGTAGAGCTTGTCCGTATCACCGGAAACCGTCAGGGCCTCTGGCACATCGGCGTGCAGTGCAATGCCACCGTTTTCAGCCATGAGACGGTAATCAGACACCAGAGAAACCAGTATTTCACTCACGTTGACCTGTTCCCGCTGGATGCTGTCACCCGCCTCCAGAATGGACAGGTCCAAAAGGCTCTTGACCAGACGCTCCATACGCAGGGCCTGGCCCATCAACCCGGAAAGCTCCGCTCTCTCGCCTTCCCCTGCGTTCATTTCGATATTGTGCAGGGTCAGGCGCAGCACCGCAAGCGGTGTCTTCAACTCGTGGGCCGCATCGGCAATGAGCCGCTTTTGCCGCTGAAAGGCGTGTTCCAGACGGTCAAAGACCCGGTTCAGGGTAGCAGCCAGGGCGTTGAACTCGTCCTTGGCCGATGTGAGGGGCAGACGGCGTTCCAGATGCGCCTCGCTAATCTCCCGGGCCTGCCGGTCGAGCGCGGCCAAGGGGCGCAGGATAAAGCCTGCTGCCACATAGCTCGCGAACAGCAGGACCACCACAAAGACCGCCAGCCCCAGAGCCACCTCGCCAACGCTTTCCCAGAACTCCTCCTGCATATCGTCAAGGGGGCGAGCCACGCAGGCCCAAAGTCTGCCCGCATCCGAGAAACGGCAACGAACCCGGAAATCCGCCCGGCCCAGATTGTCCCGTTCAATTTCCAGGCCGTCCGGCACAGGAACCCTGCGGAGCGTGATCTTTTTTTTCGGCAGGTTCGGCAGTTCAAAGCGCCGCGCCTGCGCTGACCGGTACAAAACCTGACCGCTTGCAGCCTCGCTCACTACCAGCCAGCGGGGCTGGTGATCCAGCCAGTCCAGAGCCTCCGGGTGGTTTGGTCCTGCTGTCTCGCAGGCTGCCAGTGCCCGTTTGGCTAAAGTCTTCAGTTCGTCGTCGATAAGGTCGAACTGGTCGTCAACCATCTTCCAGAGGGTGACACCAGAAAAGAAAAGAGCCGCAAACAAACCGGCGGCTGTGATGAGAAGGGTGATCTTCTGGCGGGCACTCACGGTGTGTCCCTGATGATGTAGCCCTGACCGCGCAAGGTACGGATGAGGGAGGGCTGATCCGGGATATCGATCTTCTTGCGCAGGTTCTTGATATGTACATCCATGAAGTTGGACATACTGAAGGGATCAAAGGCGTCGCCCCACACGTGTTCAGCCAGACTGAAGCGGGAGACAGCGCGGTTCTTGTTGTAGAGCAGAAACTCCAGAATGGCGAACTCCCGGGCTGTGAGCGCGAGGGTTTGCCCGGCCTTGCGTACTTCCCTGGTCTTGGCGTCCAGTTCCAGATCGCCTGCGGTGAGGAGGCTATCCTTCTGAGCACCGCTCCGGCGGAGCAGTGCCCGGATTCGAGCCATGAGTTCGGCAGGGGAAAAAGGTTTGGCCAGGTAGTCGTCTGCGCCCAGATCAAGTCCCGCGATCTTGTCTTCAATGGCGCTCCGGGCGCTCAACATCAGAACCGGTGTGGACAGACCGCTTTCCCGTATATGGCGCAAAACAGCCAGACCGTCCAGTTTGGGCAGCATGATGTCAAGAATCACCAGATCCGCCGGATTGTCGGCGAGCCGGTCAAGGGCAGCCACGCCATTTGGCGCGGTATCCACCAGATAGCGCTCTGCTGACAGTATGGTTTGCAACTGCTTGACCAGGGCCGCTTCGTCGTCCACTATCAGTATGCGCATTTGGGCTGTTTCCGGGAAA
>CAMNHX010000105.1 GCA_946539945.1 uncultured Desulfobulbus sp.
GTGTAAACACCCCCTAGTTTTATGGTTCTAAAATCAAAACGGAAACGCTCTAAAAGTTGCCGTGCTTCGCACGGCGGTTCGCCTCTTCCGCTTACTCAAAAACTCCTCACTCCTCACCCCTCTTTTCACGCTTTCTGCTTCCCGGAAAACAGCTCAAGCTGTCTGGCCCGCGCCCGTTTTTTCCGGGCTGCCTGCGCCAACTGTGGAGCCGGACTGATCAGGTTCTGGTCAAATTCAGCCAGAAAGGGTGAAGGCTGCCGCCGGGACTCTGCGTCAGAAGGCGCAAAACCGGGACGAGAAGCGGTCCAGGTGCAGTACAGTGTTTTCCGCGCCCGGGTCATGCCCACGTAAAAGAGGCGACGCTCTTCAGCCAGATGTTCAGCCAGGGCCTCGCCTGCCAACGGTACACGGGGCTTCAAGGGTATCTGCCCCTCTTCACAGCCGCACAGAAAGACCACGTCAAACTCCAGCCCCTTGGCCGCGTGCAGGGTTGACAAGGTCACTGCCTGCGCCTGCGCGTCGTAGAGGACAGAATCCTGATAACGCGCCAGATGCGCGGCAAGGCTCTCCAGATCGGCAAAGCTGGCGGAACGCTCCAAAAGCCGCTCAACCTCGTCCTGATCAGGGGAAAAGTTCGTGTAGTGCTCGGCCAGCAGGGGCAGCAAGGCTGCTGTCATTTCCGCAGGCGGACGCACTGACAACTCTGCCACAGCCTGCCCCAAAGTCAAAAAGGCCGCAGGAACATCGGCGCTTCCAGCCAGCGCAGACAGAAGAGCTGGCAAACTCTGCTCTGTGGTTTCGCGCAGACGCGCCTGCACGCGCCCCAAACGCGCTTCACCCAAGCCGCTTTCCTGCCCCAACAGAAAGAGCATCTGCCCAACCCTGTCCTGATTGCCTGCCAGCATCAGCCAGGACGAGGCCAAGCGGCAAGCGCCCTGCATATACCAGGCAGTCAAGGCAACCTGCTGAAAGGGAATGCCGCGCTCCGCAAAGACCTTTTCCACAGCCTCGGCCAGCCGTAAACTGCGGTACAGGACCGCAATGTCACCCAGCGCCGCCTTGCCCTCTGCGCCAGCCTCCAGACGCTCCACAGCCCGATGTGAGAGACCGCCAGTCTGGATTTCGATCTGGTCAGCCAGAAAGCGGGCCTCATCCAGCGGATCGCGGCAGACCTGCACATGAATGAGTCCCGGCCTGCCAGAGAGCGCTTCAGGCTTGGGCAAGGCCAGACTGTGCGGATTGCAGCCAATGACCGCAGATGCAGCGCACACAATTTTCTCGCCGTTGCGGTAGTTCTGCGCCAGCACATGACGTTCTGCCGTGAAATCCTCCAGGAGGCGGTAAAACCAGCGCGGTGAGGCCCCGCGAAAGCTGTAAATCGCCTGATCCGGATCGCCGATGCAGAACACGGCACTGGTCTTCGCCAGTTCCGCCACCAAGGCATACTGGACCGCGTTCACGTCCTGAAACTCATCCACAAGGAGCGTCCCGGTCAGCTCGCGGCACTGGACAGACAAGGGGCTGTCTGCCTGAAAGAGCGCCAGCGCCTGTCGGCATACATCATCCAGATCAACCAGCTCCTGCGCGGTCAAGGCGTCCAGATACTGCTGCACCTGCGGCAACAGTTCGCCTGTACCCGCCAAATCAAGGCTGATTGCCTGTGCCAGTTGCGCCCGCGCAGAGGCAGACAGTTCTGGAAAGAGCGCAGCCAGCAGGCTGTCCCGCTCCTCTGGGCCAGCCACAGCCAGACCAGGGCGGGTCAGGCGCAGCAGTTCCAGACAGAAGCCGTGAAAGGTGGCAATGCGGCAGTTTGCCCGATTCTCCGGCAGACGGTGCTTCAGTTCATCCGCTGCCTTGTTGGTAAAGGTGATGAGCGTGCAGCGTGCGCCTTCTGCCAGCAGCCGCCTTGCCCGACTGACCAGTGTGTGGGTCTTGCCCGTGCCTGGTCCGGCCTGAACCAGAATCACCCGGCTGTTACTGGCCACAGCGGCCTGTTGGGCCGGGTTCAGAACCTGCGGCGCGGGCTGGAAGGCTGGTTCTGGTTCAGGCGCAGGCGCAAGCCGCTTGCGCTTCGTCCTGGTTTTGCGCACCGGACCTGTGTCCTGCGGAAACAGGCTTTGCTGACCGCCCAGGCGTTCCAGTTCGCCTGCGGCAAAGACGCGCATCGTGCCAAACTCGCCGTCAAAGCCAGGCTGGCGCAGAACCTCGTCACGCCGGACACGAGCCACTGCCTCGGCCAGCAGGCCAAAGTCCTGCATCTCCTCCAGCGGCGCATCCAAAAGCAGATGAAACTCTGAACCAAAGGCGTTGATAAGCCGTGTGCAGGCCGCAGTCACCTGCTTGCTGGCTGGTCCCACAGCCAGAAGTTCTGACACCAGCTCTGCCAGAGGAACCAGGCGCTGGACCATAGGAGAACCAACCGGATGCAGCGGTTCAGTACGGTCTGCCAGTTCCAGAACCCGATGCAGCACACCCACGGTCAGGGGCTTGCCGCAGACCGGACAGAGACCGCCCAGTTCCCTGGTTTTCTGCGGGTCCAGGCAGACCCCGCATTTGCGGTGTCCGTCTGCATGATACTTGCCCTCTTCCGGGAAAAATTCCACAGTGGCCAGCCGCCGCTGTTGACCTTCCGCGTCACAGGGCTGGCGCATGGCCTCGCGCAGGCTGAAATAGTCCAGCTCTGTGTCAAAGATATTGGCCTCGCGCCCCAGTTTGGACGGCGAATGGCAGTCCGAGTTGGAAATCAGGGTATAGCGGTCCAGAGCAGAGAGCAGACGGTTCATGTCTGGATCAGAGGAGAGTCCGGTTTCCAGCGCGAAGATCTGCGGGGTCAGGTCAGCAAAGCAGTCTTCAATCCGGTCAAAGCCGGACTTGGAACCAAAGAGCGAGAACCAGGGGGTCCAGATATGGGCTGGAATCAGAAAGGCGTCTTCTGACTGATCCAGCACGATTTCCAGCAGGTCACGGGAGTCCAGCCCCAGAATGGGGCGTCCGTCTGCGGTGATGTTGCCCAAATCGCCCAGTTTGGCGTTGATGCGCTGTGCAGTCTGGATGTCTGGCGCGTAAATAAGATTGTGGACCTTGCGCACCCGGCCCTTGCGCTTGTAGATGCAGCTGATCTCCGTGCCCAGCACAAAGCGGACTGCTTCAGGAGAACGGGCAGGCTTGAGTCCTTCGGGCAGGAGAGCGGCGTAGTCAAAGGCGGGATCCGGCTTGAGGCGAAAGAGACCGGGTTCGGCAGGCTCCAGCTCTTCGTGAATCCGGGCGAACCAGCCGGGATGGGTGAAGTCGCCTGTAGCCACGACATCAAGACCCTTGACTGCCGCCCAGACAGCCAAGCCGCGCAGGTGGCTGTTCTTGCTGGTGGCGCGGGAAAACAGGGAATGCACGTGCAGATCGGCTATGAAGCGCATTGGCGAAAATCCGGTGAAGGTGGGGGCAGAAGGTGAACAGGGAGAGAAGAGAAAACAGCGCAAAAAAAACCGTCCCCTTCCGGTACAGACCGCAAAGCAGGGAGACGGCTTGCCAGCCGTCCGGCAGGATACAAGACAGGACAAGGGCTGCAACAAAAAAGACAGGGAGACGAACTTGCCTGCTCTGCTGTCCGTGCTGACGGGTTTTGGCTGGAAGGGGGATGCAAGCCGAAGGGTAGCCAACTGCTACGGCAGGCTGGGGAGAAAGGTCGCTGAAGCCCCTGTTATTCTTTGAGAAGCTGTAATCAGATACCACCCGCAAAGCTGGTGGTTTGGATATTTTGGAATCCAAACCACATGATACTTGTCTTGCCACTTTTCAGCACTTCATGCTTCAGAATGACAAGATAGCGTAAAATTCCTTTGTATAATCCGACAACTCCCGGATCTTTTTGAGGACTCGCAGAGTTTGACAGTTCCGGGAAAACAGAACAGCCCCAAGTTTCGTGGATCGAACGAAGCGACAAAACCGGAGGCAGGACCGCAAAAACCCGTCCTGATTGCCAAATCAGAACGGGCGCTATCATGATGGTATCGCAGAATCAACGAGAAATGCGCGGTAACGAGCAGATGCTGTTATCCACGCTTGTCTTTCCTGTTCACCGCTCTAATCCAGCAAGTCAGCCGGGATATTGCCACCGTTATCCGCCAGCTTCTGCAACACGGTCTTATGGAGCCACATATTCATTTGAGCGGAATCCTTCATTTTTTCCGCCGGACAACCCAGCTCTACAGCCAGCTCTTTGCGGGCTGCCAGACTGGAATCCAGATCAAGCAGCTTGAGCAGATCCACAATGGACACTTTCCAGTTGAGCTTTTGTGGATTGGCTGCTGCCTTGGCTTCAAGCTGTGCGACCACATCCACCACCGGCACTGCGACAGGCGCTGCGGGTTTGGGCGGGGCGCTCGGTGGGGCATTCAGGGTTGCGCCCACTTGCATGGTAGGCCGTATCGGTGCTGCTGCGGCCTGTGCCTTTTTCCCAACTGACAATTTTTCCAGAATTTTTCCAAAAAGTCCCATAGCAGTGTCCTTTGCAAAACGTGGTTGTTGGTATAGGGGGGTTTTCTGCGGTGTTGGCTTTCTCCTTTCTCCTGAAGAAAATTGACCGCCTCCCCTTCCTCCTTCTGGTCCGATCTTCTCCCCCCCTCTCTGGAAAGCATAGGCGAACACAGGAAAAAAGGCAAGTTGGTTCGCACTCTCCCGCCCTGTCCCAAAGGACAGGAGGGTAGGAATACCTGGTCGCTCGTCACACGCCTCTGTTTTTCAACAGCTTGCCATCAGAACACTGTTTTTTTGCTGGACACTTTAGGCAGACTTGGTGCATATAGAGTTCGTCGTTCAAATTTTTGTCCCATGCTTCTCCCCTTTCCTTTTTTCTTTTTTATACTTCCATGTTGACTGCATCATTGACACCTGCTTGCCGTTTTCGCCATGTTTCCCGGAGCGCTGTTTTCCTGCTGCTGTGCGGATTGCTGTGCCTGACGCTTCCCGGCTGTAGCCGGAACGGGCGCTCCGTGTCCAAGTCGTCAGGATCGCTGTCCTCTCTGTATGCCAAACTGCCCACGACCAGACCTGTGGAACGTAAACCGGTCACTACAGACACTGTTACCCCACAAAGCGACTTGTCTCTTGCTGTCGGTCAGACGCAAGGTTTAAGGCTTCAGGGGGAATTCCAGCGTTCCGGCTTGGAACTGGGCGCACCCATTTTCATCCGCATCTTCAAGGAAAGCAAGGAACTGGAATTATGGGTGCAGAGGGGAGAGCGCTACTATCTGTTCCGGAAATACCGCATCGCCCATTTTTCCGGCGACCTTGGTCCCAAGATGAGAGAGGGTGATCGGCAAGCCCCAGAGGGTTTCTACGCGGTTACGCCCAATCGTATGAACCCGTGGAGCGATTTTCACCTGGCCTTCAACATTGGTTATCCTAATCAGTACGACTTGGAACACAACGCCTCGGGCGGTCTGATCATGGTGCATGGCAAACGGGCCTCGATCGGTTGCTTTGCCATGACTGACCGGATTATCGAGGAAATCTACACCATCGCTGACCGTGCCTTGAACGCCGGGCAGGCCGCTTTTCCGGTACACATTTTTCCCTTCCGCATGACCCCGGCCAATATGCAGCGCCACGGCGCATCCCCGCACATTGGCTTCTGGCGCAGCCTCTTGCACGGCTACACGCTCTTTGAACTGACTCATGTGCCGCCGCAGGTTCACGTCCAAAACAGCCGTTACGCCTTCTCTCCGGGACGGGCTGGACGGAACGTGCTGGCACCGCGTTCCAACATGGTCAGCATTCAAAGCAGTTTGCAGGTGTTGCCGTAAACAAGAAAAGTAAACAAGAAAAATTTGACAAAACCGCTCAAATAGAGTACACAGATTTGCAGTGCCGAAGTGGCGGAATTGGTAGACGCGCTAGGTTCAGGGTCTAGTTGGGGTTCCCCAGTGGAAGTTCGAGTCTTCTCTTCGGCACCATATTCAAAACCGACAGCATCCGCTGAAGTTTAGAAACCCCGGAAAACACAAGGTTTTCCGGGGTTTTTCTTTGCTTTTCCATCCGCTGAAGACCGGGTATGACCGTTGACAGGCGGAACATGAACTGGGTACAGAGTTTCAAGAACCACAATACCCGGCGATTTGTACCCGGTTTTTGTTCGGAGGTTCCATGCTGACAGTGTTGAAGGTACGCAACGCCAAGCCTAGTGTCTAGTAGTCCGTAACCTTTAGGGGGTGTTTACACAAGTGTAACATTCTGATAACATTCAAAAAATCTCCAAG
>CAMNHX010000106.1 GCA_946539945.1 uncultured Desulfobulbus sp.
GGGCGCAATGCCCGGATGCTCAACCTGCTTCAGGCGTCACAGCCTCTTCAGGCACAACCTGGACCAAAAGATGCGCAGTGGTCTGGTATCCGGTTCTGACCTGAACCCGGTACTCGCCCAGAACCTTGATCGGCTCGGAAAGCACGATGATCTTGCGGTCAATCGCAATGCCCATGCCGTCCAGAACCTCGGCAATGTCGGTGGTGGTGACTGAACCAAAGAGGCGGGATTCGTCGCCAGCCCGTTTCTGGATGACCACCACCTTGCCTTCCAGCTTCTCGGCCAGGCTTTTGGCCTGGGCCTGCTGCTCGGCCAGACGGGCAGCAATGGCCTGTTTTTCCTTTTCCAGACGGGCCAAAGAAGCCTTGCTGACCGGCACAGCCTTGCCGCTCGGAAACAGGTAGTTTCTGGCGTAACCGGGCTTGACTTTGACAATCTCCCCTTCCTGACCCAGGGTGTCAATAGTTTCCTTCAGTATGATTTCCATGCGTCTTCTCCTTCAAGCGCTTACGGCTCTACCGTTCCGGTGTAGGGGAGCAGGGCCAGATGGCGCGCCCGCTTGACCGCCTCGTTGAGCTGGCGCTGGTGCTTGGCGCAGGTGCCGTAGATGCGGCGGGGAATGATCTTGCCCCGTTCAGTTACCAGATTCTTCAGGCTGCGGATGTCCTTGTAATCAATGACCAGTTCCTTGTCTGTGCAGAAACGGCAAACCCGACGGCGGGCAAACACTTTTCTTGGTGCAGGCATAGTCTTTCTCCTTCTGTTCCGGGTTTACTCTTCTGACTCGTCTGAAGCCTCTTCAGACTCCTCGTCATTTTCCTGGCCTTCCGTGTCCTGTCCGTCACTGTCACGGGTAGCCTCACGCCGACGGCTGCGGTTTCTGGCCTCTTCTTCAGCCTCGGCAGCGTCACGGGCAGCACGGGCTGCGGCAACCTGGGCCAGCCGCTCCCGCTCCGCCTCCATGCCTGCCTCGTCAATGCTGTCTGCCAGCTTTACGGTGAGGTAGCGCAGAACCCGGTCATCGATGCGGAAGATGCGCTCAATTTCAGCCACAGCCTCGCCAGGCGCAGCGTAGTTGAGGTAGAAGTAATACCCTTGGCTCTCTTTTTTGATTTCATAAGCCAGCTTGCGCATCCCAGGGCGCTCAAGGGCAACCACAGCGCCGCTGAACTCACCGGTGATGATGCCAGTGATGCGCTCAATGATTTCAGTGAAAACAGCTTCGCCCAGATTGGGGCGCAGAACACAGGTCGTCTCGTAGTGACGCATTGGTCCTCCTTGCGGACGTTTGGCCCCTGCACACGCAGGAGCAAGAAGGTTGACAAAAGCCGCGCCTGTTCGGGCGCGGCAACAACAGACAAAATTGGAGAATGTATTCGTTTTGCCCTTTCCCTGCAAGGGAAAAGCAGCGGCAGACCGCAGGGGTGCGGGCAGTTCAGGGCTTCTGCCGCGCCTGCTTTTCTGCGGCCTTGATTTCAGCCCACTGCTGTTTCAGCTCTGCCTCGCTGCTTGCCCTGGAATCCCCAAACACGTGGGGATGCCGTCGTACCATCTTGGCCTGCGCATCCGCGCAAACCTCTTGCCAGGAAAAGACGCCCTGTTCCTCGTAGAGCCTTATGAGAAAGGTCAAAACAAAGAGCAGATCCCCGCTCTCCTCCCGCACTGCCGCCTGATCACCAGACTGCACAGCGCTGACCAGTTCCTCACACTCTTCCCGCAGATACTTGATCAGGCTTTCCGGGGTCTGCCGCTGATCCCAGGGACAGCCGCCCTCGCCGCGCAGACGGGCAACAAGGGCGGTCAGGGCAGCCAAACCTTCGGGCGCTTCCTGCATGGCCATCACCAGCCCACCCAGGTGGCAGGTGCGCTCCGATAAGGGACCATCTCAAAGCTGCGCTTGTGTGGGTCAATGCGGATATGATAGTAGCGGTCCTGCGGCATATAGATGTAGGGGATTTCCTCTTCCTGCCGCGAGAGAAAGCGGGACAGGATCATCCGGTTCACTGCCCTATGGCCCACAATCATGATGTTTTCGTCGTAGTTGTTGAGATAAAAGACCTTTTTCAGACCCCGGCTGACCCGCTCGGCCATGGTGGCATAGCCCTCGCCTTCAGGATAAACGTAGCGGTACTTGTTCGGCCCGCGTTCCCGCGCCACTTCAGGCATCTTCTGGCGAACTTCCTCATAGGTCAGATGCTCGCAGACCCCGGCATAAATCTCGTTGAACTCCGGCAGGGCAATAATGGAACAGGGTGTCTGTCTGGCTGCGATGGGGCGAGCGGTTTGCAGGGTGCGGCGATGGTTGCTGGTGAAGATGATGGGAATACGCACAGTGGCAAAGTGTTCGGCCAGGGCCTCGGCCTGTTCCTGTCCTCTGGCGGTCAGACCAGAGTCGCCGCCAATGCGGTTTTCCGTGTTGTACACGGTCTCGCCGTGGCGTACCAGAAAGAGGTTGCGCACTACCCTTGTGGTGATGATGTCCCGGATGCGGTCATAGTAGGGCAAGACCTCGCTGATGTGCTCCTGCAGGATGCAGGAGTCAAAGGAATCCACCAGAATACGGTTGGGTTCGTCGTCCAGGGGTTCGTAGATCTGCTCGTAGTTGGCGATGCGGCGGGTAAAGCTCTCCAGGGCCTGTTCCCTGGTCAGACCGCGAAACTCCGGCAGCTCTGCCTTGCGCTCCAGATTGGCGGTCAGGGCTTCTTCATCCGCGTTCAGGCACTCGATAAAGCACAGGGGAAGCGGTGCAAAGGCGCTCATGATCTTGCGCCGTCGCTCCCGCGTGATATTGGTGGCATCCAGAATGGCAACCTGACCGTCGCCAGCCAGAAAGGCTTGCGCAGCCTCAATGTTCCGGCGGGCGATGTCCTCCCGCAGGTGCAGGCCGTCCTGATTGTCCGGCGCAAAGAATCCGGCCTCGCTGCTGTCCTCGCCTGGCGCGATCTGGCGGCGCAGTTTGCCGTTGTTGAAGACCTCTACCCGCACACCGTCCAGTTCCAGCGTGCGCCCCAGTTTGCGGGCCATGGTGGATTTCCCTCGGGCAGGCAGACCGACCATGGCAATAACCAGTTTTGCTTTCACAATATCCTCCCTTGCAGACGGCAGACGCTCCAGGGTTGAGAGCGGTTCTGTTGAGAGAGCCTTGTTTTTTGCCGTGCGAAGCGCGGTCACTTGTCCCACTCCACTCTCCACTCTTTCTTTCTGCTTTATGCCGACTCCAGCACCTGCTGGAGCGCGGCCCTATCCACCTGATCCGTAACCATAACCTTGCCCAGTTCTGTGGGCAGGACAAAGAAGAGGCGACGCCCCATGTTTTTCTTGTCTGCCTGCATGAAGGCAGAGATGCGCTCACGGGAAAGCCCGGCAGGAATGGATGTGGGCAAGCCAAAGGCTGCCAGCAACCGGGCGATCTCTGCCTCAAGGTCTGGCGGCGCATAGCCGCAGCGGGCAGATACAGCGGCAATCGCCACCATGCCCACAGACACGGCAAAGCCGTGCAGCAGGCTGAAGTTGGCGGCAGCTTCCACTGCATGACCGATAGTGTGCCCAAAGTTGAGCACCCGCCGTAGACCACCTTCCCGCTCGTCTTCCTCCACCACCCGGGCCTTCAGATCACAGCAGCGCGTAATCACGTAATTCAGACAGGCTTCGTCCAGCGCCAGCAGCTCTTCCCTGTGCTGGTCCAGATAGTGGAACAGGGAGGCATCCAGACTGACGCCGTACTTGATGACCTCGCCCATACCGCTCAAAAGCTGGTCTGTGGGCAGGGTGCGCAGCACCTCTGTGTCAATCAGCACCAGTTTGGGCTGGTAAAAAGTGCCCAGCAAATTCTTGCCTTCCGCGAGGTCCACCCCGGTCTTGCCGCCCACAGAGCTGTCAACCTGCGCCAACAGGGAGGTTGGAACCTGCACAAAGGGAATACCGCGCATATAGATGGCTGCCAGAAAACCGGCCATGTCGCCGCTGACTCCGCCGCCTAGGGCAATAATGACGTTACCTCGGTCAAAGCCGCTCAAGGTCATGGCCCGGGCCAGTTCTTCCACAGTGGCAAGCCGCTTGCTGGACTCGCCTGCCGGAAAGGTGAACAGTTCGCCGGAAAGCCCGGCAGACTTCAGCGAATCCAGCACGCTTTGACCGTACAGGGCAGCCACATTGTCATCGCTGACAACAGCGTAGCGCAGGGACCGGAGCTGGGCCTTCAGGTATTCGCCCAGTTTCGGGAGCAGACCGCTGCCAATGTGAATGGGATAGCTCCGCTCCTGAAGCCCGACTGTAAGTGTCCGTTCCATAGAGTCTCCTTCTGTGCCGCGCCGGCAAAAGGCCGGACGCAAAGTGCCGCTGCAAAATGCCACAAAAAAAGAGATTCCGCCAGAGGGCGGAATCTCTTGTCCACAGAAAAAACTGCGGAAAGGGGCTTACTTCATCTGGTCGCCAGAGGCAGCGTGCTGCATCTTGACCTCAACCTTCTCGGTCAGACCCTCATAGTACTTGCGCAGGATGACCAGTACTTCCTCGCGGCCAAAGTGGTCAACCACTTCCTTGCCCTCGGAAAGCGCCTTGCGCAGCTTGGTGCCGGAAAGGATGACGCGGTCTTCCTTGGTGTGCGGGCAGGTCCGCATGGAAGCCATACCGTCGCACTTGTGGCAGTAGAAGGTCCAGTCGATCTTCAGCGGCTCGCAGAGCAGGTCCTTGGCCGGGTCGCCGGTTTTCGGGATGCGGTCAAAGATTTCCTGGGCCTCAAAGAGACCGTAGAAGTCGCCAACACCCGCATGGTCACGACCGATGATCATCCGGTTTACGCCATAGTTCTGGCGGAAGGTGGCGTGCAGCAGACCTTCACGCGGACCAGCATAGCGCATATCCAGCGGATAGCCAGCGCTATAGACGTTCTCCTTCACGAAGTAGTTGTCGATCAGGGTCTGGATGGCCTCAATGCGCACCTTGGCCGGAATGTCGCCGGGCTTCAGGTTGCCGATCAGGGAGTGGATCAGAACGCCGTCGCAGACCTCAACCGCGATCTTGGCCAGGAACTCGTGGGACCGGTGCATGGGGTTACGGAGCTGGAGAGCAGCCACGTTGTTCCACTTGCGCTCTTCAAAGAGTTTGCGGGTCTCGGCAGGACGCAGATATACGCCCTTGTACTCTGCCGGATACTCGCCTTCGGACAGTACCTTGACCGGGCCGGCCAGGTTGAACTCCTTCTGCGCCATAACCATCTTGACGCCAGGATGATCTTCCATTGCAACTGTCCAGAACTTGTCGTCTGCGGAATCCTCACCATGACCCTTGAAGACTTTCTCGCACTCCCACTTCTTGTCAGCCTCGGTCATTTCGTACTTCTCTTCCACCTTCATGGTGGCGAAGGTCTCGCCCTTGAAAACCAGCGCGATCTCGTCGCCTTCCTTGATGGCGTCGGCGTCAGCCTTGGACACGTCCAGAGTAATGGGCACAGGCCAGAAGGTGCCGTCTGCCATCTGGAACTTCTCGCACACACCCTTCCAGTCGGCCTTTTTCATGAAGCCGGTCAGCGGAGAGAAGCCGCCAATGCCCATCATGATCAGGTCGCCCTTGGCGCGCGGGCTGATCTCAACCTGCTTCAGGCCAGCAGCCTTCTTCAGTTCCGCCTCGCGGGCGCTCCCTTCCAGCAATGCGCAAACAAGACCCTTTCCTCCGTGTGGTGCAACCAAATTGCTCATGTGATGTCCTCTCAAGTGTGAGTTGGAAGAGCTGTCTTCGGGCATCCCTTGCCCGGGACAGCCAGTAAAGGCACAGACTGAATAACGGGTGAAACGCTAGCCGGACCGGCACATAAAGTCAAGCAGAAAAACCGATGGCTTGCATCAGAAAAATTGATGCAAGCCATCGGCATGAGGTCATGCCTTCACGCTTTTCTTTTGATTTTCCAGTGAAGTGAAAAAGGGGAGGCGGCAACGTGAAGCGCTGACAGAAGGATTTGCGGGCAGTTTCTTTAGAGCGCTTTTGCTTTGATTTTTTATTCTTAAGCGGAGTATTCTGCCTTCTTCTCGGAAGAGCCGGGTTTCCGGCACGCCATTTTCAAAAAACAAAGTAAGGGAACCTTGCAAAATAGCCGACAAACTGAATTGCCGTTTTTGTAACTTGCCGATTTTCCTCAACTTTACCTGAGCGGATGAGCGCGGATTGTGAATTTTTCAAGGTTCCCTAAAAACGCTCTAGTACTCTGTAACAGCTAAACGTGGCATTATCAGGGAAACGTTCAAAG
>CAMNHX010000107.1 GCA_946539945.1 uncultured Desulfobulbus sp.
TGCGGCCCGCGCCCGGCCAGATCAAGGATATGCGGATAAAGGGGCTTCGCTACACGCTCACGCCCATCCTGCGGGAAGCCTTCGTATTCTTCGTCCACAAGGACAATCCCGCGACCAACCTGACGCAAGACCAGATTCGAGCCATCTATTCCGGCAAGGCGAAATCCTGGCGGGAAGTCGGCGTGCCGCTGAATGCGCGGATCGCGCCGTACCAGCGCAACAAGCACAGCGGCAGTCAGACCACGCTGGAGCGGATCATGGGAGACACGCCCATCATGGAACCGCCCAAGGAGATATACAACAAGGCAGTTTGGAATCCTATTTTCAGCGGCAGCATGGTTGGCATCATCAGAGGCGTTGCCAACTCTGCTGCCCACGGCGTCAAAATGCTTTTTTCCGGCTTCGGCAGTCGCCTCGCAGAGTACCAAAACAAACCGGCTGCCATTGGCTTCACCTTCCGCTTTTTCGCCAACAAACTGATCCGAAATCCCAACATCAAGCTCTTGGCCATTGACGGCGTGGCCCCCACGGTGGAAAACATCCAAAACGGCAGCTATCCCTTCATCACCGAGGCCTACGCCATCACCGCCCGGCCTCGTGAAGGCAATGTGGCCAAACTCATCGACTTCCTCCGGTCCCCGGAAGGTCGCCGCATGATAGAGAACACCGGCTACACGCCCACGCCAGAAGGGAGTGAGGATACGGTGTTGGAGTAGCGTTTTGTCTGAATATCGCGTTTTCACCTTGCTTTTTATCCGCGACGCAGGACATTCTGCCACCCGAATTCACTCGGGGGGACTCCCTTTCCCCAGTGCATATTTTAGCGTGGCAAGTCTGCCCGGATTGTGCAAGAATAGGTACGGTCCAGAGCTTTGGGCCATTTTTATCCCTTTCAACCAAGGAGAAAACGCCATGAGTACAGCAAGCAAGTATGTCTGCCCCTGCGGCTACGAGTATGACCCTGCAGTTGGTGATCCGGACAGCGGCATCGCTCCCGGTACTGCCTTCGCGGATCTTCCCGACGACTGGGTCTGCCCGGTCTGCGGCGTATCCAAGAGCGACTTCGAACCTGCCTGATCCGGATCAGGACGCGAGAAAAGACGAGTCTCGCGGCATCCGCCAGTCGTCAGCGCGATCCGCCCATACCGGGCGGATCGCGTTTTGCTTACCGGGCTGCGCGAAAAGCCCCGCCTTGAAGCGCCGGGGATGGAGAGCGTAAACCCGCTTGCCTTGTCCCGTGTCTTCATTTAGAGCGTTTCCGCTTTGTCTTTTCACCGTCTTTCTGGAAACCCTGAAGCGCGAAGCGCTGAAGATTCCCCTCTGTTGTGGCAGGAGATGCTTCACTTCATTCAGCATGACATCAAAAGTGAAAACGGAAACGCTCTAGGCGGGGGAGGATGTCAATGGCCATACTGCCAGACCTGATTTTTGTGGTCCATGAGTTGTGCGCTCTTGAAGTCCCCTTTTTTTTGGTGAAAAAAGGTCAGAGCCTCGCTTTCGCAACGCGGACAGGCATCGGCAAAAATCTCCACACCCAGACAAGGCCCGTTTTGCCGACAGGCGCTGCGGACAATCCGGTAGGCGCTGCATTCGCCACAGTCTTTCAGCTCCTCGCGCTGCATCTCGGTAATGCCATCTGTGTCATAGTAGATGCGGCGCTCGCGGATGAAAAAGCCGTTTTCCCGCTGGCAGTCCTGCGGTTCAGGATGGAAATAGGTCTGCCGCGCCTGCTCGCACAGGTAGTCAATCGCCAGCATCACGTTGCGGCTCTCCTGAAAGCGGCCTGACCGGAAATCAGGCTCGCGCACTGCGGAAAAGTCGCAGCCAGCCAGAGCCAGCGCAAGCCCCAGATTCACGTAGGGCAAAGCATCCCTGATGGCATAACCGCCTTCCAGAACCGCAATGTCCGGCTGCAAAAGCGCGGTCAGTTGCGCATAGCCCTGGGCGGAAAAGTTCATGTTGGTGATGGGATCAGAGTAGTGGTTGTCCTGGCCTGCGGAGTTGATGAGCAGTTCTGGTTGGAAATCCGCCAGAATGGGCAAAACCGCCTCCTGAATGACCTTCAGATAGCCAGTGTCACCGGTGAGTGGAGGCAGGGGAATGTTGACCGTGCGCCCCCGCGCCTTGGGGCCACCATCCTCAAAGGGAAAGCCTGTGCCCGGATAGAGCGTGCGCCCGTCCTGATGCAGGGAGATGAAGAGGGTGTCCGGGTCATGCCAGAAGAGGTCTTGAGTGCCGTCACCGTGATGGCAGTCAGTGTCCACAATCGCCACCCGGCGCAGACCGTAGCGCTGGCGCAACCAGGCGACCATCACTGCCTCGATGTTGATGTTGCAGAAGCCCCTATTGCCGTGGACCACCTTCATGGCGTGGTGTCCGGGCGGACGCACGAGGGCAAAGGCGCGTTCTGTTTCGTGTTCCATCACGAGTCTGGCAGCCTGCAAGGCCCCGCCCGCCGAGATCCGGTGGGATTCGGTGCAGACCGCCTCCAGACCGGGAAAGCAGAAGTGCGTGCGCAGGATGTCCTCGTCTTTTGCCCGCAAGGGGCGGTGTTCACTGATACCGCTAATGTCAAAGAGGCCCTCTTCGCGGAACTGGTCCTGGGTGTACAGGAGGCGCTCTTCGCGTTCCGGGTGTGTGGGTGAAATGGCCCAGTCATAGGCCGGGAAAAAGACAATGCCAAGGCTTGTCCGGGCTGTCAGCATAGCGCGTCTCCTTGTGGAAAGGGGGGTTTGGTCTCTGGAAACCTGAAGCGCGAAGCATTGAAGCATCTCCTGACGGTTTCCAGAATATCGACAAGAGCCTCTCCTGCAAACATTCCGGTATTCGGCAGGAGATTCTGCACCTCGCTTCGTTCAGGCTTTCCAGCGTAGCGGGAAATGCAGACAGACCTCTTTCCCACTTCGCTCTGTTCAGCATGACTTTCCAGCGAAGCGGGAAAGTCTTCCAGCGAAGCGGTGAAAGTCTTCCAGCGAAGCGGGAAAGTCTTCCAGCGAAGCGGTGAAAGTCTTCCAGCGAAGCGGTGAAAGTCGAAAAAGTGAAAACAGAACCACCCTGAACACGGTCTCCCTGTTTTCCAGAAAAATCAGGAAGATATTGGGGTGCAATCAGCTTCGGGGTTTGGGTACAAGCTTCAGTGGACTGTGCTGCTGCAACAGGGCGACAAGCTCACTGCGGCCTGCTGCTTTCGCCAGATTGAGCCCAGTTTGGCCGTCCTTGTTTTTCATGTGCACGCGGGCGCCGTGGGCGAGCAGATCACGCGCCGTTTTCTCATGCCCCCATCTCACGGCCCACATCAGCGCGGTTTCGCCATCATTATCCTGCACATTCGCATCCGCGCCTGCCTCCAGCAAGAAGATTGCCATCATAAACCCTCCCTCCCTCCGTGCGGCCCACATCAGGGGGGTTGCGCCCTCATCATCCCGCATATTCATATCCGTGCCAGCATTCAGCAAAACGCCAACCACATCAATGTCCCCTTCATGCACTGCCCAGGTCAAAGCTGTCCAGCCCACATCATCCTGCATGGTCACATCTGCACCAGCATTCAGCAAAAGGCTTGCCAGAGCCGTATTGTTTTTCCGTGCGGCCCACATCAGCGCGGTTTTGCCCTCATTGTCCCGTGCGTTCAGGTCCGCACCGGCATTCAGCAAGAGGGTGGCCAAAGCCGTATTGGTATTTCGCACCGCCCATATCAGTGCGGTTTCGCCAGCATCATTCTGCACATTCGCATCTGCACCAGCCTTCAGCAAGAGGCTTGCCACAGCCTGGCTGTCGCTCCGCACAGCCCGTATCAAGGCGGTCTCGCCAGCATAGCCCTGTCTGTTTGCATCCGCACCGGCATTCAGCAAGAGGCTCACCAGATTCTCGTTATCGTGCCACACAACCCGCATCAGAGCGGTTTCGCCGTCATCATTCTGCACATTCGCATCCGCGCCAGCATTCAGCAAGAAACTTGCCAGAGCCACGTTGTCTCTCCGCACGACCCGCATCAGGGCGGTTTCGCCATCATTGTCCTGTGCGTTCAGTTCCGCGCCAGCGTTCAGCAAGAGGCTTACCACTGCCTCGCTGTCGCTCTGCACAGCCCACATCAGTGCAGTTTCGCCATCATTATCCTGCACATTCACATCCGCGCCGAACCCGAGAAGGAGACTCACCATTTCCACCTTGCCCAAGCCCGCAACCAGCATCAGGGCTGTCAAGCCTCGGGCGATCCGCGTATCCACTGCCACACCAGCACGGAGGCAGGCAGACACCAGTTCCTTTTCTTCAGAAGCCACAGCCCGCATGAAGGCTGCTTCCCTGTCCATGTGCGATGCCAGAACAGCACCGGCAACAAGCAAGGCGGAAACCGCTTCAAGATGACCGTACTCCGCAGCCAGCATCAGGGCCGTTGTGCCCGCCTCATCTTGCCCGTTCACATCAGCGCCCGCAGCCAGCAAGGCGGAAAGCACTTCAAGATGACCGTACTCCGCAGCCAGCATCAGGGGCGTTGCGCCGCCGCTGTTGTTCGCGTTCACATCTGCGCCTGCAGCCAGCAAGGCGGAAAGCACTTCAAGATGACCGCACTCCACAGCGTGCATCAGGGCTGTCCACCCCTCCTCATCCCGCCCGTTCACATCAGCGCCTGCAGCCAGCAAGGCAGACACCATTTCAAGCTGACCGGACTCCGCAGCCAGGATCAGCGCAGTCCGGCCTTCCTCATTCCGCACCTTTGCATCAGCACCGGCATTCAGCAAGAGGCTCACCACCTTTGCATAACGCTTTTTCACAGCATCCGGGCGGAGGGTGTCAGACACTGCAGTGAGGTAGTGGGTCAGTGAGTGATTCTCCAGAGTGCCACAGCGCTTTTCCACTGCATACAGCAGGGCTGTCCGGCCTGTCGCGTCCTGTGCGTTGATCGCAAGCGCTCGCCGCACCAGGCGGAATCCTGCATACCTGTCGCTGACATCGATCACCTGCCTTGGCTCCAGCAACACAGAGACGACCTGGGCCTGACCTCTTGCCGCAGCCAGGTGCAGTGCCCCCCGGCCCTCATCGTCCCTTGCGTTCAGGTCCGCGCCAACCTTGATCAAGGCACGCACAAAGGCAGCCTGCCCGTATTCCGCAGCTTCCATCAGCGCGGTCCGCCCTGTCTCTGTCTTGGCGCTCACCTCCGCGCCAGCTTTAAGCAGCACAGGCACAAGAGAGGTATGACCATTCCCCGCTGCAACCATCAGGGCGGTCCTGCCCTTGTCCTCGCGTGCCTTCACGTCTGCGCCCTGCCTGATAAGGCTTGCCGCCATAGCCGCATTGCCGCGGCTCGCAGCCCAGAGAAGCGCTGTCCAGCCTGTATTATCCTGCACGTTCACATCCGCGCCAGCCTGCAGCAAGGCGGAAACCACTTTACAGTATTCACTCCGCGCCGCCAGGAGCAGAGCCGTGCGACCACCATTATCTGGCACGTCCACCTCTGCGCCAGCCTGCAGCAACAGGGACACCACTTCAAGCTGACCGCGCTCCGCCGCCTGCATCAGGGCTGTTGTATGGCCCTTGCTCACGTTCACCTCTGCGCCAGCCTGCAGCAGCAGGGACACCACTTCAGGATTCCCGAAACGCGCCGCGTTTATCAGGGGCGTTGTGTAGCTGTTCGCGTTCACCTCTGCGCCAGCCTGCAGCAATAGGGAGACCAGTTCCTTGTTGTTGGTCTGCACAGCCTGCATCAATACCGTTGTGCCTATCCTGGTCCGTGCGTTCACGTCTGCGCCAAAGCTGATGAGGAGTGCTGCCATATCTGCCTTGCCTCGGGTTACAGCCCAGTAGAGCGCGGTCCGACCATCATTCTCCTGCCCGTTCACTTCAGCAGCAGCGTTCAGCAACAGGGAAACCAGAGTCTCCTTGTCGTTCCGCACAGCCCCTATCAATGCGGTTGTGCCATCGTTCTCCCCAGCGTTCACATCCGCGCCAAAGCTGATGAGACTTGCCGCCATATCCGCCTTGCCCAGGGTTGCAGCCCAATGGAGCGCGGTCCGGCCATTGTCATCGGCAACCTGTGGATCAGCCCCGGTCTCAAGCAGAAGCTGCACCACCTCGGCATGGCCCTTCTCTGCAGCCCAGTGGAGCGCTGTTCTGCCATTGCCATCGGCAAGCTGCAGATCAGCCTTGGACTCAAGCAGAAGCTGCACTACCTCGGCATGACCGTACTCTGCAGCCCACATCAGCGCTGTTCTGCCGCTGTTGCGGACCGCATTCACAT
>CAMNHX010000108.1 GCA_946539945.1 uncultured Desulfobulbus sp.
CTCTGCATTTTCTGCTGCTGCCGTACCCAATGCACAATCTCTTCATATATGGCGCGGGCCACTGCTTCGGTATCCAGATCCAGAAGCGGTTCAGTGAGGCGCTCCACAAGACAGGCCCGATCTTCAGGGGCCAGCGGGGCAGACAGGAGTTGTTCCGGGCTGAATGTCCCTGTCTCGCCTGCCTCCAGCATCAAATCCAGCAGATGCGCCAAAGTCGGATTCTTCAAGACTTCGCCCAGTCCGGCCTTGACAAGCGGCTGGCAGTATTCCGGCCAGAACAGCAAAAAGTCCAGGACCTGCCGCTCCTGCCGGGAAAGCTGGCGCAGAGAGCCTGTATCTGGCGGCCTTGGCGCGGCCTGCTCTGCTCCCCAGTCTTCATCCGCGCCCAGAGGCGGGGGCGCTTCCGGGGCAGGTCTTCTGCCGCTGAAGTAGTCTGCGGAAAGGCCCAGTCTGGCGGCAAAGTGGGCAGCCATCAGATCCCGCTGTTCCCGCTTGCCAGCGGCCTGCAAGAGCGGCTTCAAAGCCTGCACGATCCTTGCCTTGCCACCCAGAGTCAGGCCGTGTTCAGCGATCAGGCGGTTCAGGGCAAATTCCGCCAGAGGCTGGGCCTTGGCAAGCAGCGCCTCCATCGCACTTTTGCCCTGTTCCCGCACAAAGGAATCCGGGTCATGGCCTTCGGGCAGTTGCGCCACTCGGGCCTCCAGTCCCTCTTCCAGAAAAAAGGGGATGCTCCGCATGGCAGCCTTCAAACCAGCTGTGTCTGCGTCAAAGAGCAGGCAGACCTGGTCGCAGTAGTGGGACAGGGCATGGACATGGTCCCGGGTGAGCGCTGTGCCCAGGGGTGCAACCACACTGTCCACACCATGCACTGCCAGGGACAGCAGATCAAAGTTGCCTTCCACTACCAGAGCGCAGCGGCTCTTTTTGATGGCTTCCCGATGCGGATAGAGTCCGAAAAGCTGGCGGCTCTTGCTGAAGATCAGGCTTTCCGGCGAGTTCATGTACTTGGGCTGGCCCTCGCCCAAAATGCGCCCGCCAAAGGCGGTCACCTGACCGCTCATGTCCAGAAGCGGGAAGAGTACCCGTTTGCGGAAGCTGTCATAGAGCTTTCCGCTCCTGTTCTCCTTGGACAGCCCGGAACGCAGGAGCAGGTCCTTGCCAAAGCGGCCCTCTGCCACAAGCTGGCTTGAGAGCCAGTCCCAGCCTGCCAAATCCGGGTCAGGCGCAAAGCCCAGTCTGTACTGACGGGCTGCAGCGTCGGGCACAGCGCGCCCCAGCAGGTAGTCGCGGCCCGGCCTGCCCAGTATCTCGTCCCAGAGAGCGCTTTCGTAGCAGCGTGTGGCCGCCTCATACACGGCATAGAGTACTTCCCGTTCCTTGAGCCGTGCCTTTTCCGCCTCGCTCAAATCGCGCTCCGGCAAAACAATCTGATAGCGTTCCGCCAGACGCTTCAGGGCTTCGGGAAAGTCCACGCGCTCGTACTGCATGACAAAAGAAAAAACGTCGCCCTTGGCCCCACAGCCAAAACAGTAAAAAAACTGATCCTGCGGGTTCACCGCAAAGGACGGCGTTTTTTCACTGTGAAAGGGGCAGAGTCCCAGATACCTGGCCCCTGCCCGCTTCAAGGCCACACGCTCGCCGATGATCTCCACAATGTCGGCAGCCTCGCGGACCGCATTTTTGGCTGCCTCCTGTGCTGTCAGCCCAGTACCCATTTCAGGCCACCCATTCGGCCAGGGGCAGGAGGCGGCACATGCCAAAGCCGTGCCTCTGCTGCTCTGCCTCTGCCGCGCCCATATCCTTGCCCCGGTACATGACTGACACCGGCATGTCAGCGGAAACCACCACCACAATGGTATTCGGGTGTTCGTGGCTGTAGCGCAGGGCCGAATTGTAGCGTGCCCCCCTGGCCCGGCTTTCGCCGCCATAGGTGCGCCCGTCCAGCAGGCTGGCAAAGCCGTGCAGGTGCAGGTCGCGACCAATGTGCAGCGCTCCGTCAACCTTGGCCAGCGACTTGGCCAGATTGAGAATGGCAGGCTTGGCCAAAGACAGCGGCGGCTTGAGTGTGTAGCCGGTAATGGCTTCGGGCTTTTCGTTCAGATCAAGCACCAGGGTGCAGCCGTGCTTGCGGCGCTGGGCGTGCCAGACCATGCCAGTCACCGTGCGGAACAGGAAAAACCGGACCGTTGGTTCCAGACCGCATTCCAGCAAGAGTTCCTCAAGGTGAACCAGGGTGGGCCGGTAGTTCACCGAAGAGAAGCGGCCATCTGCAAAACTGCAAATGGTGTCGTTATTGACCTTGAGAAAGCCCCGGCGTCCCAGAAACTGTGCGCCCACAGAAAAACCGGGACGCTGGCCGGAACAGATGCCCAAAAGCGAATGCCCGTCGCTCACCAGAAAACGGTCCGACTTTTCCACGCTTTGCAGCATCTTGCGCACATAGCGGTAATGTTCAAGCCGGGGCCGGGCAGCCTCGTCAAAGCGGATCAGGTAGTTCAGGGAGGTTTCGCAGGCCGGATCAATGAAGCGCAGTTCACCTTCTGGCCAGGCGCCCTCCTCACGGGTTTCGGAGAGCATGAGTATCGCATCCAAAACCGGATAGATGCGCAGGGGCGTGTCCCAGCCGATCAGGCAGTTCATGCGGTCAATAATGTAGTCGCGCACTGCGTGGGTGGCGTACTCCTTCAGAAAATACCCGGAGATGCCGGTAAAGCGCTCCACCCCGCCAGCCAGATCGTGGGCCAGATGCCACAGGGCATGATCCAGCCAGCGCACGCTGGGGCCAGGGGAACAGAGGTTGGGATGCTGCTCGGTGAACCAGTACTGCATGAAGACCGTACTGGCGCAACCGCCCCGGGACAGGAGTCCGGCCAGATCCAGCCGGGGCAGGGGCAGAACATCGATGAACTTCCGGTCGCGCATGGCGTCCAGGTTACGGCGACGCCAGTCTTCATTGTCCAGAAAGAGATTCTTGAAAACCGGTTCATGCCCGCGCAGGAGTTCTTGCGGATCGCAGACCAGAAGCGGACTCTCCGGCGTGAGCGCCACCAGGGCGGCAGCACGTCTGGGGCCGGAAAAGTGGGTGAGTCCAGCGGCCAGACCGTTGAGAATGTCGCTGACACAGCGCTGCAAAAAGGACTGCTGTCTTTTCCTGTCCATTGCGCCTCCCTTGGCGTCTGATATGGAGAGTGTGGAGTGTGAAGAGTGGAGTGGGCAGTGAAACAGGGTACTCTGCATTTCCTGCTTTGCTGGAAAGCCGCTCCTCCACACCCCTCTTTCTGTAGGCGAAGGTAGGGAAAAAGGCAAGTGGGTTTGCGCTTTCCACCCGGATGCGGAAAACGGCTGTCGCAGTCCCGGGCAAGGCGTGGTAGTTTGGCGCAAACCCTTTCTTGGAGGAAAAACTTATGGACGAAGAGCTTGCCCGTGAACTGGCCAATATCCTGCGCAAGAATGGCCAATCTGAATTTGAAGAGAGTTTTGAACGCGCCTTTGAACTGACCAAAGCCTACGCCAGCTCGGCCAATGCCCAGGCATCCGCCATTCCCTTTGTGTTTGAAAAGCTCTTTGAGCTGTTTGTCACCGGCAAGACAGGTTCTGGCAATTAGGGACAAATGCAGTTCATGCCATTTGTCGGGACGCGGCTTGCCCGGAACCAATGGCATGAACTTCAGTTGCAAGGGAGCTGACCTGACTTCTGCTCCCCAAACTCCCCGTCTCTCGTCTGTCCACCTTCAGTACAAAGAGCGCCTGATTGCGCCGGTCGCGGTTTTCAGGAAGGGTTCTGTCCGCTCCAGCACCCGGCTGATGCGCGTGGAAACGGGCAGGGTTTCGTTCACATCCCGCCGCATTTCCCCTAAAAGCCGCTTCAGATGCTCCTGCCTCTTGACCGCGCTGTCTCCCCTGGTTTTCAGGGTCAGCCACTCGTAATCAGGATAGACAAGGGCTTCCAGAATGCCGTTGTTTTCCCGGACAAGCGCCTCCTCCACCACCGGAAAGAGTCTGACTTTGTGTTCCAGGGCTTCGGGATGGATGTTCTCGCCGTTGGCCAGCGCAATCACCGTGCTGATCCGGCCACAGACAAAGAGATTGCCTGCCTCGTCCCGCCGCCCCAGATCGCCGGTGTGCAGCCAGCCGTCCGCAGTCAGGGCGGCTTCCGTGCCTTCGGGATCGTTCAGATAGCCCTGCATGAGACAGGCTCCCTGGATCTGGATCTCTCCCACGCCGCTGTCCGGGTCCGGGTCAACAATGCGCAGTTGCACGCCAGGAACCGCCCGTCCTGCCGAGCCTGCCGGAACGCCGGGATCCCCTGCCGGGCCACCTGTGATCAGGGGGGCAGCCTCGGTAAGCCCATAGCCACTCTGGTAGGGAATGGCAGCCTCCCGCAGAAAGTCTTCAATTTCAGGATTCAGCGATCCGCCACTGATCCCCAGCACTTGCAGGCGTCCGCCCAGAAGCCCCAGCAGTTGCAGACCTGTCTTGCGGAAAAAGAACTTCCTGGCCATGTCAAAACGGCAAAAAAAGCCTACCAGCCGGTTTTTCTCCTGCTGGGACAGAACGCAGGCCCGGTAAATCCTGTCCATGCCTGCTGGCGAAACCAAAAGGACATGTGGCCGTTCATACGCGCAGACGTGCAGGAGTACTGCTGGTGCAGCAGCATCAGCAGCGTAGGCGATGCGGCAACCGTTCAGCAGGGGCGTGAGCAGTCCGGCGACCAGCTCGCAGGCATGAGCCAAGGGCTGCGTTGACACAAAGGCCATGCCCGGAGCCAGCGGCATCAGGGCTGCCGCTGCCTGGACTGCCGCGCAAAGCCCCGCATGACTCAAAACCACCGCCTTGGTTGCGCCGCCAGTGCCCAGGGTGTGCAGCACTGCTGCTGCCTCGTCGGGCATGACTTCGGGAAAAGGTTCCTGGTTTTCCGACTTCAGCAGGGCAAAGCCCTCCTGCATGAAGTCGTCAAAGGCAGCGATCCGCATCAGACCTGCCGCGTCCTGACTGTTGTCCAGCGCAATCAGGGTGTCTGGAGGTTGCTTCAGGCCGTGCATCTTGCCGATCTGCGGCTGGTCGAGAAAGAGCGTGGCGCAGCCACACTGCACAAGCTGGCGGCGCAGGCCAGCCTCCGGTTCATTCGGGAACAGGGGGACAGCTTGAGCGCCCAGACGCAGGACAGCCAGAAAGGCGATGACCCAGTTGGGCGCATTGTCACCCAAAAGGGCGACCCGGTCTCCAGGCTCCACGCCAGCCTGCCGGAGACGCAGGGCCAGAGCCAGAATGCGCTTGTGTAAAGACCCGTAGCTGACCGGCTGGTCCAGGGCAAAACCCAGGGCGGGCTGGGCGCTGTACTGGGCGCAGCTCAAATCCACCAGCGCGTTGATGGTTCCTGCGGCTGTCCGCACTGCTGGAATCGGCATTGGCAGTGTGGCGGAATTGGCGCTGTTTTCGAACAGAGCGGTCTCGGCTGCCGCGTTCATTTCCATTTCCTGGTTGGTGTTGTTCACGGGAAGGCTCCTGTTTGAGGGAAAAGGAAAAATTTCTTGCCGTCTCTCTCCATACCGCATTTTTGCAAAAACAGAGAGCAAGTTCCTTAAAACAGGTTTCTTGCGCGGAATACAGGACCAGTTCCAGTCTGAAGCGACAGGGAGCTTGGCAAGAGGACGACCGAACATCGTTTTTTGTTGCGTACATTTGCGCTCTTTGTATCTTGTCGGCAGCGGTACAATATGCCGCCATGTGCTGTGTTCCCTTTTCTTTTCCGCAGAAGGCTGAATATGCGTTCCCTGTACAAGACAACCCTGGCGGTGCTTCTGTGCATTTGCCTGCCGCTGACCCTGATTGCGCTGCCCCTTTCCGGGAGTCTGCACGCCGCTCCGGCCAAGAAGATCCTGTCCACGCAAAGCAAGAGCAAGGCTGGAGCGCCGGTGCGTCCGGCAACAAAAGCCGCCAAACAGCCGCTTGCGCCACAGGCGGTTAAAAGCGCGGGCACTGGAAACAAGAGAGTCGGAGCCGGAAACAAAACGGCGCAGACGCCCAGTGTTCGCAGCCAGAGCAAGACAGCGCCCCAACCCGTGCGGACTGCCGCTGTCCAGAAAAACAAGGACTCTGCAAAGGAAGAGGCGGCCCGCAAAGCCGCTTCAGCCAAGGCGCGTCAGGAGACTGCCCGAACTGCGGCGCGGACGCAGGCGCGTGAAGAGCAGCGGG
>CAMNHX010000109.1 GCA_946539945.1 uncultured Desulfobulbus sp.
TGGACATTGACCACTATCAGGGCAATTTTCCTACCCTTTGCGCCTTGAAACTTTCTCCCCTGGTCTTCCTTCGCCCCGGAGAGTTGCGCCGTTTGAGATGGGAACAGGTGGACCTTGAGCGGGCGGAAATCCGCTTGCCCATTGAACACATGAAGCGCCGCCAGACAGAGAAAGAGGCGAGGCGTGGCGAGCTTGCCCATATCGTGCCGCTGTCCCGGCAGGCGCTGGACGTGCTGGCAGACTTGCGCCGCCTGACCGGCGACACGCCCTTTCTGTTCCCGCACTACCGCAAGCGGCAGACAGACACCATGAGCAACATGACTGTGCTGAACGCCCTTCGTTCAATGGGCTATGACAAGGACAGCATGACAGCCCACGGCTTCCGGGCACTGGCTTCAACCAACCTAAACGAGCTAGGCTATGACAAGGACTTCATAGAGAAACAGCTTGCCCATAAGGAAGAAAATGCTGTTCGTGCTGCTTACAACCATGCCGAATATCTGAACCAACGCCGGGCAATGATGCAGGCGTTGGCGGATTGGTTGGATGAACGGCGCAAAGAAGAGGAGAGGAAAGCATGACAATCACAGATGGAAGGCTTGGATTTCTCCACTCTAAAGAGGTAAATGAAACAATAGAAGATATAAAATCCTTTCTTGTTGATATTGGAGTAGATAGAAATGATAGGGAATCTATTGAACGTTGTGCAAACCGTATAGTAGGAAATTCTTTACTCTATCTACGAAAAAAACAAAGACCACGGAGAGATATTGAACTAGCAAGGAAACTCTCCAAGAAGCTTTCAGATTTTCTGGATAGTGATGAACCACCTGAAGGATGGGAGAATTGGCAATCCACGATTTTGTTAATAATGACCTATTTGCCACACCCAAAGAAGCCGAAACGTGGGCGGAGTAATCTTGGGACAGAAAAGTTTCAAGACGATTTAATAGGAATCCTGAAAAAAGCATTGGGGAAAGTGCCGACACAAACGCAGATAAATTCTCTTTTTCAAATACTGTTCGGTACTGAATGCACGATAAATGCAAGCAGAGCTTTGAAACGTGCCAGGCGAAAAGACACTTGAATCAAACATGAACAGATAAAGATACCGGGCTTGCAGTGATGCAGGCCCTTTTTTGTGCCTTCAGCGCTGTCCCTGTCCTTGGATTTTCGCCTTTCCCGGAACCCTTCGCCGGGCACGTTCTGCCCTGATTTTCCTTCCTCTTTGCGGCCTGTCTGGCCCTTCTGTCTGGCCTTGGTTTTGCCCGACTTTTTTTGCTGGACAAGTGTAATTTTATATTATGTATTATGTAATTTCGTATTACGATATTATGTAATATGTAATTATAAATTATGTATTACGACTTAAAATTACACTTCAAACCAAACAAGGAGGCAGGAAAATGGCGGGGATTACGTTTGAGCAGGTGGTAGGGGCGATTGAGGCCCTGACCAGCCACGGGGAGCGGGTTACAGCGGCAAACATCCGGGCGGAACTGGGCAGAGGTTCCATGTCAACCATCCTGCGGCATTTGCAGGCGTGGAGAATTACGCAGGGCAAGATCAAGCCCGAATTACCGGACACGCAAGACCGCGACTATTCCGAGCTTCATAAGGCTGTGAATGACCTGATCCGCGAGGCGACCGCACAGCTGGAGCATGAGGCAGGACGGGCGGCAAGGGAAAACAGCGAGAATATCAAAGGGCTTATAGCTGAAGCTAAAGAGGCGGAGGAGCGCCTGCAAGAACAGGAAGAGCAAGTCACCCGGTTGACCGAGGAACGCGGAAAGCTACAGGCGCAAAAGGACGGACTTGAAACTGAACTGGCAACGGCCAAGGATGAATTGAGGGAGCTTCGCCAGAAAAATGAGCGCCTGATTGAAGAGTGTGCTGCTGCCAAGGCTGAAGCAGAAACCTTGCGGCAGCTTATCTCCACCCTGAACGAAGAACCAAAGGTGAACCAAAAGCCCAAAACCAAGCGGCTGCGGACGCCTCCAGAGGAACAGAAACCGACCCCTTTGCTGTTTGAACAGGAAGACGCTGAAGAGCCGCCAGAAGACGCAAAAGAGGAGTGACTGGACGAGGTGGTTATTCGGAAGTCCCGGATAACCGGTTCAGCAAGAGGCGGTAGAACAGGGCATTGAAGACGCCCTTGCTTCCATTGAGGAAGAGGCGCGGGAACTGGCAGCCTGAAGGGAGGTAGAAAGTGTAATTTTATACCGTATTATGTAATATGTAATTATAAATTATGTATTATGATAGAAAATTACACTTCAAACCAAGGTGGTTATTCGGAAGTCCCGGATGACCACCTTCCTCTTTGCGCTCTCTTTGTTCTTGACTCCATGCCCTGCTGGCGATACCCTGACCTTGCTGCTGGCAAAATCCAGTAGCCGGAATTGGCGTTCCGAATCTGAAGGCGGATACACCGCCCGCATTGCAGGCGGTCTTTTTGTTTGTCCTGTTCAGGGCGCATTGTATCCAGAGCATTCTGTTCCCTTGCATTGTCTTGGGCAGTTATGCGGGGGGCTTCATGCCCACCGGTTCCTTCAGACCGGCACGCCAACCCGCATGACTGCCCTTTTTTTGTGTCGATTGAGAAGGAGTGCAACTGGTAAATGTGGAGACGTGCCTCCAGTATTGACAGCAGAAATGCTTAATAGAAAAAATAAAAAATATATAAAGAAATACGATAAAAATAAAAAGTAGGAATCTGTTATATCAATTTTGAGACTATGCTGGAAAAAAAATGCTTGACATAATCACGTTCCTGCGTATAGAGGGGATAAACATCACTAAACCACCATACTGTTCCACACAAAACGAGGTGATACTATGACGACAGAGAGTAGATTTCCAACAGCAAGTCGCTTTGAATCCAATATGCTAACATCCAAGCAGGCTGCAAAGTATCTTGGGATAAGTTCAGGAACGCTTGCGGTCTGGAGATGTGTAAAACAGTATGAGATTCCCTATTACAAGGTAGGGAAATCTGTACGGTACAGGATGGAAGACTTGGAAAAGTTTATGTCTGACAGGAGGGTTGAGGGCAATGGACAGCAGAATGCTTGAAACCTTTGATTGCCAAGACGGCATGACAGGAAGTACATGGATAACTGTTACTCAAACCACAATTTAATGGGTGGTTCTATGAACAAAAACACTAGTGCAAACATATCAGCGTGTATCATGATGGAAGAGCTTGGCATTCAAGATGATTGTGATAATGACAATTTCTTGCGTTCTGAATTGGAGTGTATCATTGATGATATAGAGTCTGGAGATTCCCCTTATTTTATGTATCAGAAGTCTGGAGGTGATTACCCTTATCTGAATGCACTCAACAATAAGCAGACAGTTCAGGCCCTGAAAGTCTTGAACGCATACAGAAGCGAGGTGCAGAAGTACTTTGAAGCCTGTACTTTCATCATGAAATCAATGGCTAGAAAGCACAAGCTGGACTGTCCATTGACTGACTTTGATGAACTTAAGGCTATACTTGACCAACCACAAGTAAAAGCCCAAGTAATATCACATATCATTGATCCGGCAAAAACATCTCTCCCTGCCCAAATAAAATCATTTATCCTTGGCAGAACAAAAAAATCTCTAGCCATAAAGCGTAGATGCTGAACCCTGAAACAAAAAACCCCCGGCTGGCAAATGAGACCAGTCGGGGGAAAACAACGAGAAAGGTGTACAATGCAATCAGCCAGAACTCCTGAACCCATACAAGCCCATTCCGTCCAAGACTATGTGAACGCCATTGGGAATACCCTGCACGGCATTCCAAACGGCAAGGGCGGCTTCAATTCGTGCAACTGCCCAGTCCACGGCGGGCATGAGTGCCTGTCGGTTGACATAGGCGACACCGGCGCAATCGCCATCTACTGCCACACTTGCAGCAAGGACGGAACACCCGCAATCATTGAGGCCCTCAAGCAGATGAATCTGTGGCCTGACTCTACCACCCTTCCTTCCTTTGCGCCTTCGCCAGAACAGGCAGAGGCCCGGAAACAAGATGCAGCCCGCGAGCAGGAGGTGGCGGCAGATGAAGCTGTCCGGCTTCTTGAGCAGGCTTCCCCAGACTGGCAAGACCACCCATACGCAAAGAAGAAGGGAAAGGTCTTTGGGCCGGACGTGCGGCGGGGGGAATATCCCGGTATCCGGGACGCGCTCCTGATCCCGTTTTATTCGCCAGAAACTGGCAAGGTTCGGACCGTGCAGGCTATAGCCCCAAACGGAAAAGACAAGCGTTTCCTCAAGGGCGGCCAGAAGAAAGGATGCTGTCACCTTATAGGAGGCCCGCTTCCTGAAACCGGGCGCTTGTGCGTAGCCGAGGGAGTGGCGACTGCTGGCGCGGTCTGGCGGGCAACAGGCTTACCTTGCATTGCGGCAGGGGACGCGGGCAATATGCCGGAAGTGGCCCAGAAGATACGGCAACTCTCCCCACAGGTGGAAATCATCCTCTTGGCAGATGAAGACCCGCCCGGTATTGCAGCAGCCCAGAAGGCGGCCCGACTGGTAGGTGGTAAAATTGCCAGACCACAGGCAGCGCTGGATACGGACGTGCCTCTCCACTACGACTTTTGGGACTTGTGGCATGAGTGCGGCGCGGATGCTGTCAAGCTGGCGCTGGACAAGGCACAGGACGCAAAGGATGAAAAAAAAGAAACCCCCTCACTGGCGGTGAAGGGGGATTTACCGGGGAACCCGGAAGTATATCAAACACGATTGCATACTACCGGGTTTCTCCAAAATTCACAACCCCAAACAGGAGAAATCCAAATGAAAAAAGAAACACTGAACAACAAGCCCCAGAATGCCCCTGAAACGGCCCAGAACGCCCAAACACCGGAATATGGGGGGGAAGCCTTGGACAGGGAACTGCAGCGCCTTGCAGGGCTTTCTGTGGCAGAATACGAGTGCCAACGTAAACCGGCAGCCAAGAGGCTTGGCTTCCGGCCCACCATCCTCGACAAGGTGGTTGAAAATATGCGGGCAGATGCTGCTGGAGGACAAGACCTGCCCATTGAGGAAACCGTCCCTTGGCCTGAACCAGTGGACCCGGCGGCATTGCTGGACGAGATCGAGGCGACCATTGGGCGCTTCATTGTCTGTTCGCCGGAGGTTCGCACGGCGGCAGCACTATGGGCGGCATTCACATGGTTCATTGACGTTGTGGACGTGGCCCCCATTGCCCTGATAACTGCGCCGGAAAAAGGCTGTGGCAAGACCCAGTTGTTGACGCTCCTTGGCCGCCTGTCCTATCGCGCCCTGCCCACCAGCGGCATCTCCCCGGCAGCGCTGTTCCGTACCGTGGAAGAGGGACACCCGACCCTGATGATCGACGAGGCAGATTCCTTCATGCGCGACAATGAGGAACTGCGCGGCATCATCAATTCCGGCCATACCAGAGACACCGCCTATGTCATCCGCACAGTAGGTGAGAATCATACCCCCAAACGTTTTGGGACATGGGGAGCAAAAGCCATTGCAGGCATCAAGGTGGAGAAATTGGCCCCCACCATAACAGACCGAGCCATTGTTCTGTCCCTGCGTAGACGCCTGAAGACCGAGCAGGTAGAACGCCTGCGCCGTGCAGAACCGGACCTTTTCCCCTCTTTGCGTCAAAAGCTGGCCCGCTTCGCCTTGGACGCCGGTGAGATGGTGCAGAGACTGGCAAGGGAACAGGAAGACCTTGAAGGCTTGAGTGATCGCCATCTGGATAACTGGGAACCCTTGCGGGCTATTGCGGCAGCGGCAGGCGGCAACTGGGCGCAGAAGGCCACAGAAACCGCACTGGCGCTGTCTGCCGTGGCGAATAATGAACCCACAGGCATAGGCCCGGAACTGTTGTCCAACATCTGGACCGTCTTTCAGGAACGGGGCAACCCGGACCGCATGACCACCAAAGACTTGATCGATGCTCTAAAGAGTGAAGATGAATGGAGGTGGTCCACCCACAACCGTGGCCAAGAGATAACCGCCCAGCAGATTGCCCAATTGTTGAAATGGTATGAAATTTCTAGCTGCAACATGAAAGTGGACGGTAAGGTCTCCTCAAAGGTTACAAG
>CAMNHX010000110.1 GCA_946539945.1 uncultured Desulfobulbus sp.
TGGGACGGGTGGGGGTTGCTGAGGTCATCGGCGTAGTATTTGAGGACGATGTCGGCCATGGTCTGCTGGCCCTGCTTGAAGGTGGTGGCGTCCTCACGGGTGACTTCCCGTTCCGGAAGGGGTTTGCCGTCGATGGTGGCGGACATCATCCATTTGCCGTTGGCGTTGCGCAGGTTGATGTCCTCGAGCCTGCGGCCGTCGTCGAGGGACACCGACTTCGGGGTGGCTGCCTTCTGTTCAGCGCCGATGCTGACGGGCATGCCCTCGCTGTTGACGGCGATAGGCTGGAAGCCGGCCGTGCGCAGCTGCCTGGTGACTTCGGGGAACTGTTCTTGCGGCACGTTGGCGTAGACCACGTTCTTCTGGCTTTCGGTGTCGATGACCCGCAGGCTGCGGTTGGTCACCTTGGCCGTGTTCTTGGCGTCATCGTTGAATGTCTGGTAGAACATGCCGAACTTGCCCTCACGCTGGATGAAGGCTATCGTTTCTGCATCCTTGTCCTGTCTGGCACTTTGCCACAGGCTGATGACATCATCGGCGCTTTGCCGGGCGCTGGCTGTCTGGCCTGCATCCTGAAGGTTTTGGAGTCTCAGTTCTTCGCGGAACACACGCGCCACAATCTCAGCGGCGGGTCGTGCGTGGTCGAAGAAGTCGTTGACATCCTGCCGGAACATCGGTTTCGGTCCGAGCGTCATGCCTTCGACTTTTGCGGTCAGTTCGTACTTGCCCGTAGTGTCGTTGCGGGTCATGCGCGGCATGGCCGTCAGCGTCATGCCGTTGGGCAGGGAGAGGTCGTTCCACCGCTCTTCGGGGACGGCGGGGCGGTGCACCTGCTTGAAGTCCAGTTTTGTCCCTTGCAGTTCATTGGCGAACTTCGCGTTGATGATGTTGGTGATCTCGCCCGGTTTGCTGTTGAGCAGGTCACGCTCGTTCCTGTTCAGCGTCTTGTGCCCCAGCAGCTGTCCTTCGGTGTAGATGGAGAGGGCGAACATCCCCGGCACCCGTTCCTGCTGCTGTGTGTTTCTGTTGAACCGCAGGATGGGAGAGATGACATATTCTATCCTCGACTTGTCAGTGATAGTGGGAAGAGGTTTGCGGGTGCCGCTGTCCTGGCGTGGTGAGACCTCCGCCACGTGTGACCGTGCAGTTTGGCCGTACTGTTGGGCAGTCTGTTGGGAGGTGTTTATATGGTCGAAATTTTCGACCTTGAAGGCTTTCTCACCCAGTTTTTGCCTGAGTGTGTCAACCTCTTGGCTTGTCAGGCTCACGTATCTGTTGTCGCCCGACAGGATGGTCTTCCGTCCGACGAGGTCGGCCACGAACTCGGCGTCCTTGTTGAAAGTCTGGTAGAACTCCTTGCCGTCTTTGGAGTGCATCTGCAGCAGTACGACGGCATCCTTGCTTTCTTGTCTGAGTTGTTCGGAGAGTGTGTTGTAGTGGGCGGCACGTTCCTCATAGAGGATTTCCTTCTCGGTCTTGGGCTCCTTCGCGGGGGCGGCGTCTTTTATCTCTGCGGAGGGCGCCTGTTGCTGTGTGGTTTCTTGTTTCTGTTCCGCCTTGTAGAGCGTGAGGTTGTCGAGGTTGACGTTGGCCAGTTCCTTGGGGAAGTATTTCATCATCAGGTCGGTGATGGGGAACTGGTGCGCGAACCATCTGTCACGGTCCTCTTTGGAGAGCCTGTGGGCACCCGCCTTCTCACCGTTGATATACAGGCGGATGTCGAACATGCCGGCGACGTGGGAGTTCTTGTGTACGTCGTATTGGATGCTGGCATCAACGGGGAAGTCGAGCGTCAGCTGGGTGTTCTGCTTGGATCCGGTGGTTTTGGTGGAAACCTGGGCAGGCTCTCTCGTCTCAGCGGAAGGGGAAGGGATTTCTTTCCCCTTTGGCTGTTGGGTTGGGCCGTCTTGGGCGGTTTGGGCTGCTTTTTGTTCGGTAGCGGTAGGGGATTGCAAATCCTCGGCTCTTTGGCCGGCAGATGGCAAATCCGCCGGAGCAATAGGGGAAGGGATGGCTTCGCCCATGGGTTGTTGCGGTTGGGCCGGCTGGGCGGCTTGGGCGTTTTGTGCAGCCTGCTGCTGTGCCAGGAATGCCTGGCGGTCCTCAGGGGAGAAGGCGAGAAAATGGTCGTTGCCGATTCTCTCGCCTTTGGCGTTGATGATGACAGGGTGGATGCCATGGAGCATCATGTCTGCCTTGACTGCAGAGAGATTCTCCTGGTAAAGGGACGCCACGGGACGCTGCTTGCCTTTGATTTCAGGCCGCATGACCTCCGTGGAAGGCGAGACTTTTTGGGAGAGCCGTTCCGCGTCTTGTCCGAACGTTTGGTACATGAACTTTTTCGTGCCGTAGTCACGCATCCGGATGAAGACCATTTCTGTCGGATGGTCCTTCTTCGCTTCCGCGTGTATTTTGGAGAGCGTGAGGATCTTGCGGGCCTCGCTGCCCAGTGAGGCCTCTTTTGTGGAAGGCGAGGTCTGTTTTTCCTCCTCCCTTGCCGTTCTTACCTTTCCTGCCTGGGCAGGAGTATCCAGTTCTTTGGGAGGGTTGTTGATGATATGTGAGAGCAGGCTGGCGATGGTCTTGTCATTCGCCTTGAGGATGTTGACCGATCTCTCCTTGCCTTGGTCGTCATTGCCATACAGCCGTATGGAGCCGTCCTTCTCACGGATGACCCTGTTGACTTCGAATGCGATACCCTTGGACGTTGTCGTCATGATGGGCTGTTCCGGGGCGATGCCGAATCCCCGGTTGCTGCCGATGAGCTCGCCGAGTTTGGAGACGATGTCCTTGGTGCCGGTATGATGGCCGTCTGGGGCCTGCTGGTTCGGGGTGTCCGCTTGGGAAGGTTTCGGGGCGGTGTACTCCTCTTTTTGATGGGACTGGTTCCTGGTGAGCTTGGGGTCTGGCAGCTGGTCGCAGATGGCCACCCGTTGGCCCGCCCTGATCAGTTTGGGAAGGTAGGAGTCCAGGGCATGGTGGGGGAATCCCGCCATCTCCAAGGCTTTCCCGTCAGGCCCTTTCCGGCTGTTGCTCCTTGTCAGTGTTATCCCGAGGATGGAGGAAGCCTTTTGCGCGTCCTGCAGGTAAGTCTCGTAGAAGTCACCGACACGGAAGAGCAGCAGTGCGTCGGGATGCTTGGCTTTGAGGTCGAGGTACTGCTTGAGGATGGGGGACAGCTTTTCCTGCTGGCCTGGCTGCTGCGGTTCGGCGGCGAACTGGCCGTTGGCCTGCTGGGTCTTTGATCCCGTTTCCTGAAGCCTTTGGATTTTTGCCTCGGTTTCCGGGGTGGGGGAGAGACTGTCGAGATGAAGGGCTGTCCTTGAGACCGGGCGGTCGAACGTCAGCAGCGACCCCGTGTCCGTCCGCTGGATGTCTATGAGCCCGTTGCCCCGCAGTGCCATCTCCTGCATCTCGTAGGGGAACTGCCTGGAGGTATAGGCGTAAGTCTCCATTTGCGTCAGTTGCCTGGTGTCGATGGCCGCATGGAGGTCCTCGGCGTTCCAGTTCTCGAAGCGCAGCGACTTCTTCCCCTCAAGGAAGGGATGGTCTTCGGTCCTTCTGACGGTATAGCTGTTGTTCTCTTTTTTCTGGATGTCCAGGCGGTCCTTCCCGTCATGGAACGACAGTCCCACGAGGGCTTGCCGTGGTGTAAGGTCAAGTGTCGGGTTTTGGGAGAGCGCCCTGGCTATGGTCTCTGCCTGTCTAGGCGACTCCGTGGTGAACAGCCATTGGTCACGGCCTTGGTTCTTGGACTTGTCGCCGTTGCTGTGGAAGAACAGGGCGTTGCGGTCATCCTTCTTTCCTTGCCGGGCGTCATCGGTGGAGAATCCCAGCTGCAGGATTTCCCTGAAGGATTTGCGGGCGGCGTTTTGCAGCTGTTCCTGGGAGGGTGGGTTCTGTCGGGTCATGAGGTGTGCGTTTTGGGGTGAGACATGATAGTTGGGGTGTGAAAGCGGGGAAAAGGATTGGGGAGTGGTTACCCCAATCCTCGTTCAGAGAGTCAGCGTCCGTGGTGACGGAGGCTATCGGGCCATTGCCTTGGCTTGCTTCTGGGCCTGCTTGTTCTCCATCTCCGCAGGGGCGTAGTACTTGCCCACCAGCTGTTCGGGAGTGGCTTTCTGTCCTTTGAAGGCCGTCCAGTCCTCCTTGGAGATCTCCTTCGCGTCGAGCTTGACACCGTCGACGACACCGTTCATGAACGGCTTGCCCTGGAACTGCCACACCTTGACGTCGGTGACCTGCTTGCCCTCCGGCACCTTGTATCCCGAGAGGTCGGCGGCCTGCGTCTTGGCCTGCGCCTCCGGCAGCACGCGTGCGTACTTGCCGTCCATTCCGACAACCTTGTAGGGAATCTCCTGTTCCTTCATCGTCTTCATGAGGTCGGGCATGTCGGCCTGCTTGACGTTGATGTAGGCCAGCTGCGCGTTCGGGCCGTCCTTGATCTCCTTGGTGGGCTTGTCGGTGAGCTGTGCGACCTTCGCGGCGTCTGCCCCGTAGGTCTGGTAGAACTTGCCGTACTGGCCGTCGCGCTGCACGAAGGTCATGCGCTCCTGCTCGCCAGTGCCCCGTGCGTTCTTCCACACGTCGACGGGGCTGGCGCCGGTCTTCTGCTCGGTCTTCTGCTCCGCGGCCTGTGCCGGTTTCTGCTCGGCGGCCTGGGCGGGTTTCTGCTCTTGGGCCTCCTGCTTCTTCTCGGGGCGGTAGCGGTCGATGTTGTCGGGCAGCTTCTGTCCTGCGAGTTCCTTCTCGAAGTACTTCGGCAGCAGCGAGGCGGCGAACGCCGTCTTCTCCTCCGGGGTCTTCTGGTCGAAGAACGCCTTGCGGTCCTCGATGGAGAGGTGGTGGCCCCGTCCCTGTTTCTGTCCGTCCACGTAGAGCTGGATGTCGTAGACATGGTCGAGCGCCTTGTTGGGCACGACGTTGACCTGCACCTTGGAGTCTGGCTTGATCTCGACGGTGTCCGCCTTGCGCTCCCTCGGCTGTTCCGCCTTCTGCTCGGGAGCCTTCTGCTCCTGTGCCGGCTTCTGTTCCTGCGCCTCCTGCTTGCGTTCCGCATGGTGGCGCTCGATGACCTCCGGCAGCTTCTGTCCCGCCAGTTCCTTCTCGAAGTATTTCGGCACCAGTTCGGGTCCCGTCACCTTCTTGTCGAAGAAGTCCTTGCGGTCCTCGATGGAGAGGTGGTGTCCGGCTTTCTTCTCGCCGTCCACGAAGAGCTGGATGTCATAGACGCGGTCGAGCACCGGATTCTTGGTGATGTTGAACTCCACCTTCGAGTCCGGCTTGATCTCGATGGGCTCCACCTTGCGCTCCCTCGGCTGCTCCGCTTTCTGCTCGGCGGCGGGGATGGCCTCGCCCTTGGGTTGTTCCTGCGCTTTCTGTTCCTTCTGTTCGACGACAGGTGCGGCGATGGCCTCGCCTTTCGCCTGCTGCGTCTGTGCGGGCTGCTGTTCCTGTGCGGGCTGCGCCTTCTGCTCGGCGGGCTTCTCGACAGCCATGGACTGTCTGGCGGAGCGCAGGTCGTCGAGGTGGCTGGCCAGCTTGGAGAGGGAGTCGTCCGTCAGCTGTGAGGCGGAGACGGACTTCTTGGAGCCTTCGATTTCTCCGTAGAGGGAGACGGTCTCGTTCTTGGTGATGGAGACGGTCTGCACGTTGATGGTGGCGCCCTTGCTGGTTTCCAGGGCGACGCGTTCGTTCTCGTTGAGTCTCAGCTTCTGGTTGGGACCGATGGCCGCGCGGATCTGTTCCGTCGCCTGTTCCCGTGCCTGTGATTGGCTCGCTGCAGCCTGTTGCTGCTGGTCAGCCTTCGGCTGTTCCACTTGGGGTTGTTGTTCTTCGGGTCTCATGATTTTTTCCTCCGAATTAGGGTTAGACATGTTATTTGTAAAAGAAGAGTATTGTCGTGTTGTCATCCTCTCCGCGTGGTCCTCGGCCTCCCTGAAGGCCTGTTGCTGCAGGTCCCGGGAGCTGTAGAAGTCCAGTGCGCCGTCGAGCACCTTGCGCTGCGACGCCGGGGAGAGGTCGTTGAAGTCGGTCCGGTCGGTGCGGGAGTCTTTTCC
>CAMNHX010000111.1 GCA_946539945.1 uncultured Desulfobulbus sp.
TATCTCCACACCACTCTGCATCTTTTCAAACAGCGCCCGGAAAAAACGGACAAAGCCCTCACCGTTGCGGTTCAGGGTAAAAACCAGGTCGGCGTTTTTCGGGCCAGGCAGCAGAACCGCATTCTTGATACTCTCCACCGTGTTGGCCGATGCCAGGACAATCAGTTTCGCATCGCAAAGCTGTTCAAGCTGGCGGATGCCAAAAGAGACAGGCGCATCCTGGACAGTGCCGTCCTCGTTCAGGTGCGCATAGACAAAGAGTACGTCCGCCTTGGGCAGCATCATGTATTCCCGCACCAGATGAGAGCGGGAAAAAAGCGGGGTGAGCTGTTCTGCGTCACGGACGGCAAAAGCTTCAAACTCCTTGTCCGAGAGGTTGGCAAAGCCCAGTGTACACGGAAGCCCGTCGCCTGCCGGAAAAGCCTCTGCGCCTGTCAGTTCGTCCAGATCCTTCTGTAACCGCATGGCCAGAGCGTGAAAGGGGCGGGCCATGAAGCCGGACAGCCAGATGCCCACTACGCAGGGCAAAACGCACAGTCCCAGTGTCACCACGGTTCGGAAGCCGGCGTGCAGTAACCAGGCCAGAAAGGCCAGACCCACAAAGAACCAGCACAGCCCGACCAGCGCCACTTGCAGCTGCAGAGAACGCCTGCACTTTGTGCGTGCGCTCTTCAGCTGCGCCCGCAACTCTTCCGCCTTGTCCATGCTCCGTCCTCCCGTGAAACAGCGTGCTTACGTGAAAATACAGGTGCGGTTCTGGTACACCAGAACCTGATGCCGTACATGATGCCATACGGCGCGGGACAGGATGATCTTTTCCAGATCCCGCCCCTTTCTGACCAAATCGTCCACCGAATCCCGGTGACTCACACGGATGATGTCCTGGGCGATAATCGGGCCGCAGTCCAGTTCGGCAGTCACGTAATGGCTGGTCGCGCCAATGACCTTGACCCCGCGCTCATAGGCTTGATGATAGGGCTTGGCCCCAGGAAAGGCGGGCAGAAAGGAATGGTGAATGTTGATGATGCGGTTGGGAAAATGGCTGACAAATTCCGGGGACAGAATCTGCATATACCGGGCAAGAACAATGAAGTCCACCTGATGCGCCTGAAGCAGTTCAAGCTGGGCAGCCTCCTGTTCAGCCTTGTTGGCCTTGGTAATCTCAAAGTGGGCAAAGTCCACACCAAACTGCTGCGCCACTGGCTCCAAGTCCCGGTGATTGCTCACAATCAGGGGAATGTCCACCCGGATCTCCTGTGACTTCCAGCGGGCCAGCAGGTCAAAGAGGCAGTGGGGCAGTCTGGAAACAAAGAGCGCCATGCGCGGCGTTTCCGAAGAAAAGTACAGGTCCCATTCCATGCTGTAGCGTTTGCCGATGAGTACGTCAAAGTATTCGCCGATCTTGTCCGCAGGAATGGCAAAGCCGTCCAGTTCCCATTCAATGCGCATGAAAAAGATGCGCTTCACCTCGTCCACGTGCTGGTCAAGAAAGGTGATGTTGCCGTTGTTTTTGGCGATGAACTCACTCACCGTGGCAATGATGCCCTGGCTGTCTGGACAGTGGATAAGCAGAATGGCTGTGGCCTTGCTTTCAGAAAGGCTCATAATGTCTTCCCAGGTTGAAATTCAGAACGTTACCTCTGTGAGCAGGGTCAACAGCAGGCGAGTCAGACCTGTCATGTCGGCAAGCGCAATCTGCTCGTTGGTGGCGTGGATATTGGTCATGCCAGTGCCGAGTACTGCTGTGACCAGACCCTTGCCGTTCAGGATATTGGCGTCACTGCCGCCGCCGGTCTCACCGTGGCGCAGGTTCAGACCCAGGCTTGCCGCTGCCTGATCAATGCGCCGGATGACCGGGGCTTGCTCGGCAAGCTGCATGACCAGAAACTCCTGTTTAACCTGGACCTCAATTCTGGGCTTGCCCCGGGCCGCGCCGCCCGGATCTGTCCAGTGGCGGGCTGTGTTGACAAAGCGGTTGCGGACAGCCTCGGTCAACTGCGCGAGTTTTTCCGGGTTGTGGCTGCGCACCTCGCCTTCCACCACAACCTTGTCCGGCACAATGTTGATCGCTGTGCCGCCCTGGATCAGGCCAAAGTTGATCGTGCTTTCCTTGTCCACCCGGCCCTGGGGCATATCAGCCAGGGCTTTTGCTGCCAGAATGATGGCGCTCACGCCCCATTCCGGGTGCGCTCCGGCATGGGCCGCCACTCCAGACACTGTTACGATCAGGCGGTTCAGGGCTGGCGCACGGATGTCCACGTCGCCAAAACTGCCGCCGTCCAGGGCATAGCCCTCCCTGGCAGTGAGCATACCCACGTCAAAAGCCTTGGCCCCTAAAAGACCGATCTCCTCGCAGGTGGTGAAGAGGAACTCCACAGGGCGATGCGCTGTGCCGGTTTCGTGCAGTACGCGCATGGTTTCAATGCAGGCGACAATGCCGGACTTGTCGTCACTGCCCAGAACCGTGTCTCCGCTGCTGGTGAAGAGGTCGCCCTTGCGCTGGACCCGGATTCCTTGGGCAGGCCCGACCGTATCCATGTGGCAGGTGAAAAAGAGGGGCGGTAGGGGCAAGGTCCCGGAAAAGCGCACCAGCAGATTGCCGCAGTCTGCTCCGGTCTGCGCGCTAGACTGGTCTTCGATGACACTTTCTGCGCCCAGTTCCGTAAACACTTCTTTCAGACGACGGCAAACCTTCGCCTCGGACTGGGACAGACTTTCGGTTTCGCACAGGGCGACAAATTCCCGCGCCAGACGTTCAGCATCAACTTGCATGAGTTTTCTCCAGCAAAACAAGGGCATGGGCGGCAATGCCCTCTTTTCGGCCCGTAAAGCCCATGCCTTCTGTAGTTGTGGCCTTGACGTTCACGCGCTCTGCGGATGCCTTGCAGGCCCGGGCCAGATGTTCCTGCATGGCAGGAAGATAAGGAGCCAGCTTCGGTTGCTGGCAGATCACGGTGAGGTCTGCGTTGCCCAGCACAAAGCCGCGTTCTGTGGCCATGCGCCATACCTGTTCCAGCAGGTGCAGGCTGTTGGCGTCCTGATACGCTGGATCCCTGTCCGGGAAGTGGCGGCCAATGTCGCCCAGACCCAAAGCGCCCAGAATGGCGTCCATGAGCGCATGGCAAAGCACGTCTGCATCCGAGTGCCCCAAAAGACCCAGAGGATGGGCAATCTCCACCCCGCCCAGAATCAGTTTGCGCCCGGCAACAAGGCGGTGCGCATCAAAGCCGTGGCCGATTTTCATCGAGCTGTCCTGTTTTTCGTTTTCCAGCAAGGCCCGGGCAATGCGCAGATCGCTGGGCCTGGTGATTTTCAGGTTTTTCGGGTCGCCCTCTGCCACAAAGACCGGAATGCCCGCGTGTTCCAAAAGAGAGGCTTCATCCGTAGCCTGAAAGCCTTCCCGTTCTGCCAGCGCAAAGGCGTGTTCCAGAAGCTCGCGGCGGACAACCTGCGGGGTCTGCGCCTGCCAGAGACGGCTTCGCTCCGGGGTTGCCAGAATGCGTCCCTGCTCGTCCACCTCCTTGATGGTGTCTGTTGCAGGCACTGCGGCAATGGCTGCGCCTGTTTGCACTGCCCTTTCCAGACAGCGCTGCAGGAGCGCGGCATCAGCCAGAGGCCGGGCTGCGTCATGCACCAGCACCAGCGTCAGGTTCGGGGAGAGCGCACGCAATCCGGCGCGGACCGAATCCTGCCGGGTTTTGCCGCCTTGGGCAAAACGCAGACGGGCCAGGAGAGGTGCAGGCAGGAAGTCCTGACAGACCGCCTCGCAGGCAGCGCGGTGTGCTGACGGGGTCACGACCACGATTTCAGACACTTCGGGCAGATCGCCCAGGAGGCGACAGCTTCGCGCCAGAACGGGAAGTCCCACAAGGGGCAAGAGCTGCTTGGGTTGATCAGCAGCCATACGGCTGCCTGTGCCGCCTGCGGCCAGAATCGCGCCGCAGGGCGGGATTGGGAGAGTGTGCATCATGAAAAAAGGGTGGGCTATAAGCCGAATTCTGTCCCGGCCAAGGCCGGTCATGATCATTTGACTGGGGCGCCGGTCGCCCGGCGTCTCGTGCAACCTACCCGGAGGCATCGGACGGGCCGCCCTCAATCGCCTCCCTATTTGGTCTTGCACCCGGTGGGGTTTACCGTGCCCCGGCTGTCGCCAGTCGGGCGGTGAGCTTTTACCTCGCCATTTCACCCTTGCCTGTGGGCCAAGGCCCCATCGGCGGTGTCATTTCTGTGGCACTTTCCCCTGGTTTCCCAGCGTTCGCGTTACGAACCACCGCGCCCTGTGGTGTTCGGACTTTCCTCCCCGCAGATACGGAGCGATCATGCGCCCACCCAAAACCTAAAGGCGGCGCGCCCAGCAAAAGAACAACGCGCCGCCCTGTTTCTGCGCCGTATGTCTGGCGCGGATTGTACGCCAAAAAAAGAAAAAATCAAAACCTTGCTAGCTGTTTCAGGCGGTTTTGCCCAAATGCTGATCAATGCCTGCATTGGCTAGGCGGTCTGCCTCTGCATTCCGGGCGCGGGGTATGTGCCTGACCTGCCAGGCGGCAAACTGCGCCAAGAGGCGCAGGGACTCTTCGTACAGGGGCTGCAGCTGCGCATTCCTGACCTTGTACTGACCCGAAAGCTGCCGCACCACCAGTTCCGAGTCCATGAACAGCGCCAGCGGACCAGTGCCCAGAGACAGGGCTGCCTTCAGCCCGGCGATGAGCGCCCGGTATTCGGCCACGTTGTTGGTGCAGATACCCAGATACCCGGAAACCTGCTGCAGCTCCGTACCGTCCGCCTCCAAAAGCAAGGCTCCTGCCCCTGCGTGCCCCGGATTGCCCCGGGCCGCGCCGTCGGTAAAAAGACGCCGCCACCCTGGGGGCGCATCCGGCACGGCTGCGGGTGAGGATTGCCCCGCAGCCTGCCTTTTGCCTTCTGATCCGCGCAAGACTGCACGGATCTCCGCAGGAGCGCTGTCCGGGAACAGCCGCGCCAGCGTGTCTTCCTCCAGACGGTCTGCCAGCACAGCGCAGAGGGCATCCCGGTCCAGCCTACTCTTCGGCAAGCGGAACCTCTTCCGGAGCGAGGGTTTCGCCTGCTGCCTCTGGCGTCCCGCTTTCCGCCTCTTCCTCTGGGGCTTCGTAGTACAGAATGCGCTGGCAGGTAGGGCAGAGGTTCAGCTTGTCTCCTTTGAGCACCTCGTTGACCTGCTGGGGTGGCAGGGTCATGTGACAACCCATGCAGACACTGTCTTTGACCGCTACCACCGCCAGACCGTGGCGCTTGAGCATCAGCTTGTCATAACGCTGCAAGAGTTGCGGCGGCACAGCAGCAGCCTTTTCCGTCCGCTCGCCTTCCACCCCCTTTTTGCTGGTGTTGAGTCGCTTGATCTCCTTGGCTGCCTTCTGTTTGACCTCGGCAAGCTGGGCCTGTTCAGTGGCGCACTGCGCCTCAAGCGCTTCCACCTCCTTACCGAGCTGGTCCAGCTGCTCGATAAACTGCAGAGCGCGTTCTTCCGTGCTTTTTGCCAGTTTTTTGTTGTCTTCAATCTCCTTCAAAAGAGCCTGATGCTCCCGGCTGGTTTGCACGAGCAACATCTTGTTCTGGCTCTCCTTCATGCGGACTTCAGCCTCTTCGTGTTCGATCTGGTTCTCCTGCTGCTTCTCGGTCAGCAAGGTGATCTTGGTCTTCAGGGCTGCCAGTTTTTCCTGCTCGTCCAGGATGGCCTGTTCCCGTTTGACCGTGTCTGCCTCGCACTTGGCGATAGCTTGGGCAAAGCCCGCAATTTCGCTGTCAATGCGTTGCAGACTGATGAGTTTTTCCATGTCTTCGTTCAAGAGTCTCTCCTTTGTCTCTCCTTTTTTGGAAAAAAACGCTGCACAGGCTTCTTCAGACACTCCGGGGCCAGAGCAGGCCCAAGGGTGTTTCCTGCGCGGCGAGGTCCACCGGGATCTCCCAGTGGCGGTCGGCAAACAGTTCGCGTAGCCGGGCGACAAAGAGCGGCATGGCCGGATTTTCCGTGGGAAAATGTCCGGCATCCAGAACCCAGAGT
>CAMNHX010000112.1 GCA_946539945.1 uncultured Desulfobulbus sp.
TTTCCTTGGGGTCGGTCGGCAGTTTGAAGGTGACCGGCGGCAAGGTGTCGTAAACCGGTTCCTTCGCCTTCGGGTCGAACTTCGGACTCTTCGGGTCCATGGCGCTGTCATGCACCACGGTGACCTGCTTGGCGTCCTTGTCGTAGTCCACGACCCGGCCCTGTTCCACTTCGCCCAGCGAGCAGCCCGTGAGGCCCAAGGCGAGTCCGGCGGCGGCAATCAGCAGTGCGGATTTTATGTTCATGGATATCTCCTTGTGCATTGTCATGGTCATGGGGGATTACTGCTGCGGCGGTTGCTGCTTGGCCTTCTTCATGGCCAGCTCCATCTTGGCGCCCTGGACCATGCGCACGAAGATGTAGAGCGACATCAGGGTAACCAGGGTGAGCACCAGGGCAGAGGCGCACCCGTTCAGGAAGTCCTTCATCCAGCCGGGCATGGCCTCGAACTGGACCAGCTTCATGAGGATGGACACGGCGCAGCCCACGACCGCGCAGCCGAAGGCTTTACGGATGCCGACGCCCTTGATGTACTTGGTGGCCACAGCGCCAACCTGTGCGCCGACCGCAGCGCCGATCAGCATGATCATGGCGGCGACCAGCTCGGTGCGGCCCTTCATGGTGTAGGTGGCCGCGCCGTAGAGACCGGAGATGGCGACCTCGAAGAGGTCCGTGCCGACCGCGACGTGCGTCGGGCAGCCCACCAGGTAGATGAGGGCGGGCATACGGATGAGACCGCCGCCGATACCCAGGATGCCGGCCAGTGCGCCGGTGGCGAAGCTCACCAGGATGGGTACCCAAGCGGAGCAGGTGATGCCCGCAGCCTTGAAGTGGATCATGGGCGGGATCTTCATCTTGTGCAGGGTCTTGTGCCACTCGATGCCAGCGGCATCGGCATCCAGCTGCTTGCCTTCCTTGGCGGCAGCTTCCTCCTTGGCCTTGCGCTTCTTGATGTCGGCGAAGACCGTCCAGGCGATGAAGGTGAGGAGGGCCACATAGAGCCAGCGCACCACGACGTCAACGTAGCCCAGACCTTCCAGGAGCATGATGAGGCGGGCGCCCACCTCGAAGCCCAGGATGGTGCCGACCAGCATGATAATGCCCAGGGTGTAGTCCACGTTGCCGAACTTGCCGTGCCGCATGGTGGAGATGAGCGACTTGCCGGCCATGTGGGTGATGTCAGTGCCGATGGCGAAGGCCATGGGGAAGCCCAGCAGGTTGAGGGCCGGGGTGACCATCCAGGCGCCGCCCATGCCGAAGAAACCACCAATGATGCCGACGCCCACGCCGAGGATGATCAGGCCCGGCCAGAAGATGGAAACGCCGGAAATGGGCATGAGAGTGTATAACCAGTCCATGTACGACTCCTTGTCAGAGGAAATGGGGCGGGTGGAAGATCAGTGTTCCGCCAGTTCGCGGTGCTTCAGGTCGATGCCGATCCAGCTCATCACGCAGTCGGCCAGAATGCCCAGAATACAACCGGTGACTGGCACGATGATGATGGTGAGGATCGTGAACAGCAGGTGGCTCTCGTTGTAGAGATTGGCCCACCAAGCCATCAGGCCGGACAGCTTGCGGGTGTCGGCCACGATGACGATCTGCTTGGCGCCCCCGCCGCCGGCGGCCAGGGCCATGCTCGGGGCGAACAGGACGAATGTCGCCAGTGCCCACCAGATTCGAGACAAGCGTTTCTTCATTGCGTTCTCCTCTTCGGTTGAAGGGTTTATGGCCCGCAAAGGCGGACCGGGCTGGAATGCGGGACCGGTGCGCTTCCGGTGTTCCGCTGGAACTGCCATGCGACGTCGTTGACGGGTTACTGACCTTTCCTTACCTTAAGCACAGACTGTGCCATTGCGCGATACCCTGCGGTTCTGCACAAAAAATCCCCCGGAAAAGAGACCGTGAACAGGGCGTTTTTCTGTTGTTTTTTGCGTTTATAAGATATTATCAGAGGAGTCAGGTAAATCGAAGACCCTTTCTTCTAGATGGCTTCCTGGGCTATCGCGCAAGCAGAAACCTTGCGCGATAGCCCGCACTTCTTGCGGAATGACAGCAACCATGCGTTTTTTCGTTCCCTTTCCCATTGGCACTATCCTGTCTGCGGACAGCACGCTGGGCCGCTGGACCATCGGCAAATTCCTGGTCCTGGCAGGCACAGGGTTCATGCTGGGCATTCTGGGCTTATCCTTTCTGGTGATCTATCAGGCAATGTCCTCCTGCTTGGGCGGAGCCTTTGCGCGCAACGCGCAACTACGCACCTTTGCGCAGGCTGATACCGTCACGCGCCTTCTGGATGACGCAGTACTGGAGCTGGAATACCTGTCCTGCGGCCCCTTGACCGCTGAACGGATGTTGGCCCACCTCAACGCCAAGGCAGCGGCAGAGCGCAAACGCTATGCAGAAGTCTCCTTTCAGGGCACAGCCAATGATCAGTACTTCATTCTGGTGAACAACGGGGATGCCTTTGTTACCTTGCCCCCCGGGCAGGTACACGGCAGCAGCGGCAGTATTCTGGCGGCTATGGGCAGTGGCGATCCCAAGGCACAGGGGATCCGGGCAGGGGAGCCGGTGGAGGCTGCCTATGTGGGCCTGCCCGCAGAAGAAGGGGGGAGGAATGTGGCCATGCACGTCATCCGCCTGACCATGCCCGTGTTCCAGAAAGGGGAGTATGAGGGACAACTGGTTCTGTCAGTCAACCTTTTGGGCATCCGCAATCTCCTCTCCCTCTACGCCTCTGAACGCTCTCCGCTCCATCTGGACCCGCAGAGCCAGGGGGTGAAGCAGAGCTTTGTCTTTGATCTCTCCGGCTGGCTTCTCTTTGAGTCGGAAAGTCCAGAGGGCGATCCGGACCCGGACAGGCCCCTTGCTGTGGACAACCTGCGCGTGGGACTCAAGGGCGATGTGGGGCGTCCCGGCTTTCAGGAAGCCTTTCGTCCGGCCTCTGAATACCATCAATACTGGACTGTAGTAGCGCAGGTTCAGGCCGGGCAGGCCGGGCAAATGCAGACTTCCGCGATTTTTGGCAAGCCTGCTTCAGGGAGCGCGGCGCTCTTCTTCAGTTATGCGCCCATCGTCTTTCACGGCAAGGGTGCGGACAACCAGATCGTGGCTGGCATCGGCTGCTTTGACGGCAGTTCCATGCTGAACGCGGTGCGGGAGCGGATCGCCCGGATACTGTACGCCATCCTGCTGGTGAGCTTTGTGCTGCTGGTCTTGGTGATGCGCTTTCTGGGGCAGCGCATCAGTTTTGCCTTGGAGAGAATGGCTCAAGAGATAGACAAACGACTGCACGCTGACAACAGTTCGCCCTTTGGCTTTTATTCGCCCTATGCAGAGCTGAACAGTTTCCAACAGTCCATCAACATTCTTCTGGTACAGCTGCAAACAGCCCGTCGGGAGCTTCGTCGCCGTGACCTGACTGACGCAAACGAACTCATGCGCCAGAAGGTCAACCTGGACCGGCTCATCGAGGAAAGTCCCGAATTGAATCAGGAGATGGCTGTTCAGCCCCTGCACGGCATTGTAGGCGCAGGACCGGCCATTGCCGGGGTGCGACGGCAGATTCACAAGGCGGCAGGAGTGCTGGCAGACGTACTCATCATCGGCGAGACCGGCACAGGCAAGGAGCTGACCGCAGGTGCGGTCCACGCCTTGAGTTACCGGGCCAAGGGACCTTTTATCTCCATCAGTTGCGGCGCTCTGGACGAGAACCTCCTCATGGATGCGCTCTTTGGGCATGTGCAGGGCGCTTTTTCCGAGGCGCACAGTGAGCGCAAGGGGGCCTTTCTCGCGGCATCCGGCGGCACGCTGCTTCTGGACGAGATCGGCAATGCCTCGCCCAAGGTGCAGCAGGCCCTTTTGCGAGCGCTGTCCGTGCGCCGCATTGTGCCTTTGGGTTCGGATCAGGAAATTGCCTTTGACGCCCGCATCATTGCAGCCACCAACAGGGACCTGCTTCAGGCTGCGGCAAGCAGCGAGCAGGGCTTCCGAGATGACCTCTACTACCGGCTGGCCGTGCTGACCATCAACACCCCGCCGCTCCGCAACCGCAAGGAAGACCTGCCTGTTTTGATCCGGCACTTTCTGACCCTGAACTGCCAGCAAAAGCAACGCCCCTTGGTGGAGGTCAGCCGGGGCGCTCTGGACAAGATGCTGGCCTACGACTGGCCCGGCAACGTGCGGGAACTGGAGCACTGCCTGATCCGTTCCCTGGCCTTTGTGGAAGGGGACCTGCTTTTGGCTGAACACATCCTGTTCAACGAGGCAGTGGCGGAAAGCCCGGTTTCCCCGGTCCGGCACGATGCGTCTGCTTCTGATCCGGCACAACCGGGCGCTGACCTTGAATCCGAACTGAACGAGCGCCAGCAGGCGGTCTGGCCGCTTCTGGTACAGCAGGGCAGCATCAGCCGCAGCGAATACCAGAAGGCACTGGGTGACCGCATTTCCGTGCGCACTGCCCAGTATGACCTCTCTGATCTGGTGGAGCGTGGCTTGGTGGTCAAGTCGGGTCGGGGGCCGTCCTGCCGCTATGTGGTGAAGGAGAGGGCTTCCTCCTGACATGAGTTGACCTCCTCCCGCTTGAATCAAGCGACTGAATGCGGAAGCGGGTCGGGAGTGAAGAAGACAACAAATATGGAGGAAACTCTTGGAAAGCGTGATTGCCGCCATTCTCATCTGCCTTCTTCTCTTTTGTCTTACGTTCTCGCCTGTTCTCGTTCTCCTCGCGCTGTATTTGCCGCTCTTTTATGTTGGCAGGCTGGTTTGGCGCTGTACGCGCCAGAGATGGGCTGTGGTGCTTTTCCTGCTTTTGATGCCGCTGGCGCTGATAGTGGTGCCGTTCTGGCATGTCCTCCTGCAATCAGCGATCTTCGCCTTCAAGCAGGATGAACGTCTGGCGGATAGCAAGATCACCGATCATGTCCATGATCGTCCATGGAACACCGATTTTCCTGAATCCGTCTTTTTGGAGGACTACCAGTTCTCTCACACGAACAGGCTGGAAAGGTATCTGGATGGTTCGCATCTCAAGATGCTGGCGATGAAAGGCAAGGAAGACAAAATCTATCTTTACCGCGCTGAAGGCGATCCGTTTGCCGAGGCGCGTCGTTGCGTGGAGGAAGTAGAGGAAAAATGGGAATCCGTGGATTTTCGTGCGAGGGGTGCGGCGCTTTCCCCAGCCGAAAAGAACGCCGAAGACGCCGCCGCCCTGAAGGCGCACCGGCAACAGATGGAGAAGAAATGGGAGGCAGACTGGAAAGCCTGCGTCGACCTGTGCGCGGCGGCGGGCCAGCGGTTGAGGGAGAGCGCTCAAGTTTTTGACGATGCAGCCAAGTTGCCACCCATGCGCTACACCGTGCAGACGAGGCATGAGGGTTGCGACTCCCTTCTGTCGCTGTACCGAACCAGCCAGATGGATATTGTATATCCAAACGGCGAACAGGCTGCTTTCGCACGCTCATACGAGGGTTGCCTCAGTTGGTGGCAAAAGATGGTCCGCGGCGAATGGTATATCCCAACAAAACCGCTCGAGGGCCCGGGCGTGCATGACAAGGAAGCATTCCGCGACCAGGTGCTCTTCCCCTACGCCAAGCCCTGGCCCCGGGAACTGAACCGTTACCGCTGAAGAAGCGGCTTTCCAGTGAAGCGGTGAAAGGAGTAAAAAGACAAAGCGGAAACGCTGTTATGACACGCCCTTTGTCAAGAACAGAATAACCTCTTGTTTTTTCTTACCTTTTTCTCTTTGGCCTGCTTTTGAAGGCCAAAGAGAAATACCTTTTTGAACCAGGGCAGAAGAAACCTTGCAACGCCTCGGTCACGGCTTGGGGCATTCTGTTCTCCGTGGATCAGGGAACTCCCTGCCGACAGTGTTTCGCCGCAAACCTTACCGCTTTTCAGGCACTCTTTGCGTGTCATATTGTCTATCCGTTCTGCAAAACTTACGCAAACCTGATCAAATCTATCCAAACGTGATCGGT
>CAMNHX010000113.1 GCA_946539945.1 uncultured Desulfobulbus sp.
AAAAAAGCGGACAGCAAAAAGGCCAGAACAACCAGGATCGAGAAAGGCGACAAAAGGACAGAGCGCAAGACCGCCAAAGTTGAACAGCGGTCAGACAGCAGGAAGTTCAGAACAGCCCGCGTGGAGCGCGAGGAGAAACGGTCTTTCAGACGGGAAGAGCGCTCCTCTGCCCGCAGGGACAGAACAGCGCGTCAGGAAAGGGCGCACAGCAGCCAGGACGCTGTGGCCCGGATACTTGCCCAACATGAGAGGACAGAAAGAAAACGCCAGACCATGAGCGTCCGCAAGCCTGCGCCCCGGCGCATGGCCATGGCCCGGAGCGTGCAGATTGCTGGCGACGGCCCCTTTACCAAGCGTCGCGCCACTTTGAGCGAGGAAACGCGGTTGGCCAATACCCTGCAAGCCCACTTGGGCGTTGAGGTGCAGGAAGACCCCAGCCACAGTGGCGGTCTCTTTATTGCTCCGCCTGCAATCGGAACCAACCACGCAAAACGCGCCTTGGATCTCTTGTCCAACCTGCCCTTGGGTCTGCCCATTGATCCGAAGCTCACAAGCATCAGCTCCGGTTTTGGCGGACGCCAGGATCCCTTCAAGCGGCGCGGCGCTTTCCACGAAGGGCTTGACTTCCGGGCAAAAACCGGAACCCCGGTGCAGGCGACTGGCAAGGGCACAGTGGTCAGTGCCGGTTATTCGCCCAGCTACGGAGAAAACATCATTGTTTCTCACGGCAATGGCTATGAAACCATGTTTGCCCACTTGAGCCGGCGTCTGGTCCGGCCAGGCGACGAGGTATCCCCTGGCGATGTGATTGGTCTGGTGGGCAGCACGGGCCGGAGTACAGGCGCACACCTGCACTACGAGATCCGCTATCAGGGCGCTCCCATCAACCCTACAGACTACGTGCAGGCAACACAACAGGCAAGGTTACAGAAAAGGTAACAGGCCAGCCTCGCGTCAAACGCAAGCGCCTTTTTCTCCTGTGAGAAAAAGGCGCTTTTCGTTGCGGATGCCACCAGGCTCGGAAAAGCCCGGACCAGCCAAGCGGCAAGACAAAGAATAGGGTGTCCGCTTTTGCAGGATTTGCTATATTGGCGGCTGTATTGCGGCATTTGTGTAACCATCAACCAAGAGGAACATATCCATGCCAACCCCCATTTTGTCCAAGGAAAGCCTGATTCCGGGCAAGACCAGCAAGCTGGTGCTGGAAGCGCCGCAGATTGCGAAAAAAGCGCAACCCGGACACTTCGTTATTTTGCGCATGAGTGAAAAGGGCGAGCGCATCCCGCTCACCATTGCCGACGCAGACCCTGAAAAGGGCACGATTACCATCGTGTATCTGGTGATGGGCAAGAGTACTGCGCTGCTGGAGTCCCTGAACACTGGCGACACCATACTGGACCTCTGCGGTCCTTTGGGGCGCGCCACCCACATTGAAAAGCGCGGCACTGTGATCTGTGTGGGAGGCGGTACAGGCATTGCAGCCATGCACCACATTGCCAAGGGCCATTCCCGGATCGGCAACAAGGTGGTGGGCGTGATCGGCGCACGCAGCAAGGATCTGCTCCTCTTTGAAAAAGAGCTGAAATCCTTTGTGGATGAGTTGCTCATCTCCACGGATGACGGCAGTTACGGGCACAAGGGCTTGGTCACGGAACTGTTGAAAGATCGGCTGGAAAAGGACAAGGATGTGTTCGAGGTTGTGGCGGTTGGCCCGGTTCCCATGATGGCAGCTGTGGCGGAAACCACCAAACCCTTTGGCGTCAGGACCACGGTCAGCCTCAACTCCATCATGGTGGACGGCATTGGGATGTGTGGGGCCTGTCGCGTGAGCGTGGGCGGTGAGACCAAATTCGCCTGTGTGGACGGACCGGAGTTCGACGGTCATCAGGTTGACTTTGCGGAGCTGCGCCGCCGTTTGGGCGCTTTCCGCGAGCAGGAAACCCTTTCTCTTGAGCAGTGGAGGTGCTCTTGCCATGGAAAATAACACGCCGAAAAAACCTGCCATTCCCCGTACTGCCATGCCCTGCCAGCCGCCTGAAGAGCGGCGGCACAACTTCAAGGAAGTGGCTCTGGGCTATACCAAAGAGATGGCTGCAGCAGAAGCCAGTCGCTGTATGCAGTGCAAGAAACCGCTCTGTGTGGGCGGCTGTCCGGTGGAGGTCCCCATCCGCGACTTCATCCGTGAGGTGCAGCAGGGTAATTTGGAAGAGGCGTATCGTATCATCAAGGGCACGAACAGCCTGCCTGCGGTCTGCGGTCGCGTTTGCCCGCAGGAGCGCCAGTGCGAGAGCAAGTGCGTGCTGGGCAAGAAGGGCGAGCCAGTGGCCATTGGTCGCTTGGAACGCTTTGTCGCAGACAGCTATATCGCTTCCAGCGCCTGTGAGCAGGTGACAGGTGACAATGCCTGTGCTGTGCCGGTCAAGGGTAAGAAGGTGGCCTGCATCGGTTCCGGGCCTTCGTCTTTGACCTGCGCGGGCGTCTGCGCGGCAGCAGGCATCAAGGTGGACGTGTTCGAGGCCCTGCACGAGCCGGGCGGCGTGCTGATTTACGGCATTCCCGCCTTCCGTCTGCCGAAAAACGTGGTGGCGATTGAGATTAACGGTCTGCGTCAGACCGGCGTGGACTTCCACCTGAACCACGTGGGCGGCAAGACCGTGGATGTGGCTGAACTGGCGCAGGAATACGACGCGGTTTTCATTGGCGTGGGCGCAGGTTTGCCGATGTTTCTGGGCGTGCCCGGAGAAAACCTGGTGGGCGTGTTTTCGGCCAACGAGTACCTGACCCGTGTGAATCTGGGGCGGGCTTATGACTTCCCGAACTACGACACTCCAGCCTATCCGGGCAAGAACGTGACGGTCTTTGGCGCGGGCAACGTGGCCATGGATGCGGCCAGAACCGCGCTCAGGATGGGGGCAGAGAACGTACACGTGGTGTATCGCCGTACCAGGGCAGAAATGCCGGCGCGTCTTGAAGAGGTGGAGCACGCGGAGGAGGAGGGCGTGCAATTTGCCATGCTCTCTGCGCCTTTGCGCTTCAACGGCGACGAGAACATGCTGCTCAAATCCGTGACCCTGCAAAAGATGGAACTGGGCGAGCCAGACGCCTCTGGTCGCCGCCGTCCGCTGCCGATTGCCGGGTCTGAATACGAGATGGACACGGATCTGGCGATTGTAGCCCTAGGCACGCGCTCCAACCCGGTTCTTCTGGACGCCACGCCTGCCTTGAAGCTGAACAAGCGCGGCTACATTGAGGTAAACGAGGAAACCGGAGAAACCTCCATGCCCGGCGTCTTTGCCGGTGGTGACATTGTGACTGGATCAGCCACTGTCATTCTGGCTATGGGCGCGGGACGCCGCGCTGGACAGGCTATAGTGAAGCGCATTCTGGGCTGAAGCAGTTTGCGGTCTCATGGTGTTTGCGAGAACCGGAGAGCTTCTGGCTCTCCGGTTGTCTTTGTCACGAGTACAGGGAGCGTTGCAAAAGAGAGGAGTATTGCTTTGCCCAGTGTACCTAACCCACTGTCATGCTGAAGCGCGAAGCGCTGAAGCATCTCCAGCCGCCTTCCCGACTGATTTTTCAAAATACTCTATACCCTTATGAACAAGCAGTATTACAAAGAACTCTTCAACAGATGCCTGTATAGAGATAAATCTGGCAGGATTTCATCAAATTTTGTGGAACTCTGCAAACAGCAGGAAATCCTGACCTTTGACGAGAGATACTTGGATGAATCATTTAATCAGGTTCTGGAAACTCCCTTTCTTCAAATTCAGAGATATGATAATTTTATTGATATAGATACGGAAAACTCTTGCTTGGATTACGATCAAATTCTCGAAAAGATATTGGCAGGATTTACCAATGTCTTGAGAAAAATAAATAAACATGAAAGATATTTCTTCTCTTGTTCCGCCGGTTCAGACAGCAGGATTATCATGGCGCTTCTGGCAAAGTTGCGGGACGAAGAAGGATATAATCTGGACAATATATTATTTCACTGTTGGGGACAGTATGAAAAGACAGAATTTTTGGAATTGATGAAAAAATTCAAATGGAAGAATATTTCTGTTCTGGATGATTCTCTTGAAGATGTTTATACCATTTCAATGACACAACTGTGCGCTGACGGCTGGTATCCCTACGATGGACTGATGCAGTTCTGGGGAGGTATCAATCCGAGTGAATATACCTTATTATCAGGCGCAGAAGGAGAAACTCTACTGCTTCCTTTTAATAAATGGAAACACAGTCATGGATATTTCAGCAATCGGGGAGAGTCCATCCATCGATTGGCAAATATCTTTAATGATACCTTTTTCCCCTATCTTACCAAGGAGATGTTGTCAATAACCATGAATATTCCGGGAAAATTCAAGAATATACAAGATGACTTACTGGACCGGGATAAAATCCGCACGGACTTATGCAGAATTCTTCATGTTGACGATATACAAATGCCTCGTTCATATTACAATTTCAACTTTTCAAATTCAGTGAAGACGGTCATGAAGAACAGGTATCTCAAGAGCAAGTTTTATAAAAAATACCAGTTTGATTTGAATTGGGACCAGCTCTTTGCAGAACATACTTGTCACAGCGCAAAAGCCTGGACCTTTGCTGTGACAGTCTATGAAAAACTCATGTCAACGTGAATCCTGTTCCCGTTTCCTTGCTGTCCACACTCATCGCCATGTCTGAACCCCCTCTTTCTGCCCTGACCGAACTGCCCATGGAAGCCCTTCTGCCCCAGCGTCGTCCCATGCCGCTCATTGACCGCGTGCTGGACGGTGACGATACCTTTGCCATCGCGGAAAGTGCGGTTGAATCAGAGTGGCCGCTGGCAGCGGAAAACGGGATGGCAGCACTCACGCTGATTGAAGTCGCAGCCCAGACCGCAGGCATCAGTCGCAGCTGGCAGCGCACCCGGGCAGAGGGCAAAACAGGTGATTTCGGTCAACAGGAGTTTACCATGAGAGCAGTTCTGCTTGCGCTGGTTCTTGTTCTGCTTGCTCCTGTCTTTGCAGCCCAGGCCGCGCCTGCGCCGCCAAAGATCGCGCTGCAATCCGTGCAGGCCAACTTTTTTCAGGAAAAGCACCTGAAAATCCTGGCCCAGCCCGTGACCGCCCGCGGCGTCTTCGCCTTTCAGGCCCCGCGCTCCCTGCGCTGGGAATACCTCTACCCGGTGCACACCCTGCTTCTGGTCCACAACAGCGACATACAAAAGCTCGTTGAACAGGACGGCGAACTGGTGGCAGATCGGGGTATGTCGCTGGATTCCATGCGACTTGTGCTGGAGGAGATCACCAATTGGCTGGCAGGTCGCTTCACCGACAACCCGAACTTTGCCGCCAGCTTTCCCAAACCCGGAACCATCGTACTCACACCCAAGGATCAGGGTTTGGCCACAGTAATCAGCCGCATAGACCTGCATCTGGCCAAGGGTGGTCCGCTTTTGGAATCCGTGGTCATCCACGAGGGACCAGACGCCTTTACCCGTCTCACCTTTTCCGACGCGGAACTGAATCGGAAACTGGACGCGAGTCTGTTCACCAAACCATGAAGCTCCTGTTCCTGCCTGTCTTGACCTGCCTGTCGCTTTTTGTTGCCTGCGCCCAGACTCCGAAAGCGCCACAGACGCCGCCAGACCTCGCTCCCTTGAAGCCTGTAGCTGCTCCGCTCACCTGCGCAGACTTTTTCCCGCAGGGCGATTGGCAGTATGTTCACGACATCCGCTTTCAGCTTGCCAGCGGCATGGGTAGCGGCTCGGCCATTGGCATTGCGGTGTTGCGCGGTCAGAGTATCCGGGTTGCCCTGACCACAGTGGAGGGGCTGACGATCTTTGAGGCCCAGGCTGACAGCAAGGGTGGAATTGAGGTGACACGGGCCTTGCCGCCCTTTGACAGCCCGTATTTTGCCGAAAACCTGCTGAATGACATCCGGCTCCTGTTCATTCCGCCTCTGGGATTGGT
>CAMNHX010000114.1 GCA_946539945.1 uncultured Desulfobulbus sp.
GGCGAACTCCCGCCTATGGCAGACCGGGTAGCAGCGCGAAGGGCAGAGAACAGGAGGAAGAGGGAAGAAGCGGGGGAACAACGAGCCACTCCGGGGGAAAAGACGGCAGGGCAAATTTTGGCGGAGGGAGGTATTGCTACTCTGGACGCCGTGAAGGAGGCGACAGAGGGGCTGTTCAAGCTGTTCTCTGGCAAAGGGCTGTTGCGTTCTGGCTTGGTCTTTGATGAGGATACCTATGCCGAAGCAAAGCCGCATTTTGTGCGGGCATGGGAAGCGGCGAAAAAAGCTGGATATTCAGCACGGGAACTGATTCGATACTTCCTTTCCGTGTTTGGCGGGGCGCAAACCAAGCCCTATGTTGTCCGGTTCATGCAGGATTTGCGTGACGGAAACCTTGAAATTCAGGAGGCAGGCAATGGCAAAGGCACACCCGGAACGACTGACACAACTTCTTCAGTCTCAACCTTACGGGAAGACAGCGGCACTGTGGAAGAAGATAGCGCTGGAGTACTGGGCACTGTATCTCCCGGAGTACACAGCAATGCTGAAGAAGGCGGGGACAGCGACACTGCACGGAACAGCGCAGGAAGCAGCGGAAAGAACGGTACGGGAAATCTACGATCTGGTACGGGACGGAGTACCGTATCAACAGGCAGAGGAAATGACAAGGGAGAAGTACATAATGCTTCCACCAGAGGAACAGGAAAACAACTGGGAGAACAGCGAGGAAATGTAAGCGAATTACCGGCAAATATCCCTGCCCAGAACTTTGCCATTACCCCGGAACTTGAGCTTGGCAAAGGCGGGCCAGTACAGAAATTCAACGACAATCTGGCGGCAATCCGTACCCTGAAGCAGATTAAGGCTGAAGGCAGACGGGCTACGCCAGAAGAGCAGAAAATCCTTGCCAAGTATGTTGGCTGGGGCGGCATTCCAGACGCTTTCCGCAATCCTGTTACCGGACAGGTGAAGGAGGCGTGGGCAAAACGGGTAGAAGAACTTGAAGAACTCCTGACGCCGGAAGAACTGAAGGACGCTTTGGATAGTGTGCTGAATGCGCACTACACCAGTCAGGATGTTGTACAAGCTATCTGGCAGGGTATGGAACAGCTTGGGTTCAAGGGCGGGCTTGTTCTGGAACCCAGTGTTGGCGCGGGCAATTTCCTTGGTCTGCTGCCACAGTCTCTTGTTGGCAAGACCCGTTTCGTGGCAACGGAACTGGACAGCATTACTGCGGGCATTGCCCAGTTACTCTATCCGCAAGAGAGCATCTATAACGCGCCTTTTGAAAGCCTTGCCTTGCCGTCTGATTACTTTGACGCAATGGTGGGCAATCCGCCTTTTGGCAATATCTCGCTGACCTTCCCCAATGTGCCGGGAATTAACCGGTTCTCCATGCACAATCAATTCGTGCTTGCCTCTCTGGATGCACTTGCACCGGGCGGCTTGCAGGCTTTTGTTGTGTCGCGTTTCCTGATGGATGCGCAATCGGAAGAGGTGCGCAAGATGATTGCAGACCAGGCAAAACTTCTGGGTGCAATCCGTCTTCCGGGGACTGCCTTTCTTGGCAATGCCAATACCGAAGTTGTTACTGACCTAATCTTCCTGCAAAAGTACAGCAAAGAGGAACAGGAGAACTGGGATTCCTTCAAGGCGGCAAATGCGGGAAAAGGAATGCTTTACCCTGATTGGGTTTTCACAAAAGTCTTCAAACCAGAGGAGGGTGGGGAGAAGAGAAGTGTAAACCGTTGGTTTGCAGAGCATCCTGAACACGTTCTTGGCGAGATGAACACAAAGGGCAGTATGAACGGCAAGAACGACATTGGTGTTACCTACACCGGCAAGGACTTTGGCAAGGACCTTGCGCAGAAGGTGAAAGACCTGCTTCCCAGTGATGTAGCCGTCTCCCACTCTGGCAGGGAGAGCAGTGAAAGGGCGTATCAGGCAATGGTTCGTAACCTTGACCTTGCCTTTGTTGGTGAGGAAAGCGGCGCTCTTTCCCTTGATGAAAACGGGAACATTGTGCAGGTTTATGACCAGTACACCAAGGAAGACGATAGCGTTCTGACAGACCGTGTGCTGACAGTGGGCAGCCCCTGGAAGCTTGAGCAAGACCATGACGGAAGGTGGTTTGAGTACACCGACAAGCTGGATGAAAAGGGACAAAAGGTAAAGGTTGTCGTTTCGGTTGAGGACAAGGAGACGGGGGAAACTGTACAGAAAACGACCAACAAGAACGTAAAGGAAAGGCGGTACTATCAGGAGGGAGAGTATCCGGGCAGAAAGACCGTAACCCAGACCCTGCTCGATAAAATCGAGGCTGCTCTTAACCTGATGGACCTGTTGCAGGCACAGAGACGGATTGAAGGGAGTATTGACAGCACTGATGAGGCGATAGAGGCAAACCGTTCCAAGCTGTCGGCAGCTTATGACGCCTATGTGAAGCGGTTTGGATACCTGAACGCTTCTGGAAGTTCGTTCTTGAACGATATGCCCAATGGCGCACTCCTTATGGCGCTTGAATCATCCTACCGGCGGAAGCGGGGGGATATGCCAGAACGGGCGAAGAAGTCGGCCATTCTTTCCCGGCGGGTTATCTTCCCCTATCAAAGCCAGCGGCGGGCGGAAAACGCAGAAGATGCGCTTGGCATAAGCCTGTCTGAAGATGGGCGCGTCAATTTGGAGCGCATGGCTGAATTGCGGGGACAGGATGCAGCCTCTCTTGTCTCTGCACTGTTTGAGCAGCCGGAGAATCCCCTGATTTTCCCGAACCCGGAAACAGGGCGCTGGGAGACGGCAAACGAGTATCTGGGTGGGCAGGTGCGGCGTAAGTTGCAAGCGGCCAATGCTGCACTCAAGGCGGCGCGTGAAAACGGGGAAGAGGACAAGGTGCGGCAGTATGAGAAGAACGTGCGAGCGCTGGAAGCAGTGCAGCCTGAACCTTGGTCTTCCAGCCAAATCACGGTTATTCCCGGTGCTTCGTGGGTTCCCCCGGAGGTGTACGAGGACTTTTTTGAGCATCTGACAGGGAACCGGGTGCAAGTCACCCTTTTCAAGCAGACAGGCAAGTTCTTTGTTGAAGAGGGTGATCAGCTTCGGTCTGCCAAGTACGAGAGTTGGAGTACATGGAGAAGAGGCGCTACGGACTTGTTCGCAGATGTACTCAACTCCAAGACTACCCGCATAAAGGACAAAAACGGGAAACTTGACGTAACAGCTACTGAAGAGGCGCGGGTTAAGGTTGAACAGATGAAGGCAGAGTTTGACAACTGGATTTTTGCTGACTCTACCCGGCGTCAAAGGCTGACTGAACTGTTCAACGACAACTTCAACACTGTTTCCAACAAGCAGTACGATGGCAGCCATTTGAAAATGCCGGGCAAGGTTCCTGACGATGTTATCAAACTGCGCAGACACCAGATCAACGCTGTTTGGCGGGGCATTACTGACCGCTTTGTCTTATACGATCATGTAGTTGGTGCGGGCAAGACCTTTACAGCCATTGCGCGGGCAATGGAGCGCAAGCGTATGGGCTTGAGTCGCAAGCCCTTGATTATAGTCCCCAACCATCTTGTGGGACAGTTCACGGCAGATGTGTACAGGCTGTATCCTGGTGCAAATGTTCTTGCCGCTTCTGCCGCTGACCTTACCCCGATAAGAAGGCGCAAGCTGTTCTCCAGAATTGCGACTGGGGACTGGGACATTGTTATCATGCCCCATTCGTCTTTTGAGTTCATCTCCATTGACAAGGGAACAGAGGAGCGCTTCATCCGCGAGGAACTGGAGGCAGCAAGGGAGGCATACAGGGAGCAGCTCAAGACAGCAGGGTTGAAGGAAGAAGACCTTGAAAAAGACAAGAAGGGGCGGAAAATCCCCCCGACCGTAAAGGAGGCAAAGAGACTCCTGAAGCGCCTGGAAGAACGTTTGAAGAAACTCCTACAGGGTGGACGGCGCAAGGACAAGCTGCTGACCTTTGAGCAGATGGGCATTGACGATTTGACTGTTGACGAGGCCCATTCGTACAAGAACCTGTTCTATCAGAGTAGCGAACAGGCAGCCGGCATGGGGAACAGGGCAGGTTCCAACCGGGCCTTTGACCTGTACAACAAGGTGCGGGTGTTGCGAGAGAACGGCGGTTCTGTAGCCTTTATGACCGGCACTCCTGTTTCCAATAGCGCGGTGGAACTCTATACCATGATGCGCTATCTGGCCGCAGAGGAATTGCGCGAGTCTGGGCTGGAGATATTTGATGATTGGCGCAAGATGTACGTGGAGATTGGCCTTGCCTTTGAACCCAACGAAACGGGAACCGGCTTGAAGGCTGTTACCCGCCTTGGACGGGAATGGAACAATATGCGCAGCATGATGGATATGTATCGCTTGTTTGCTGATACGGTAAGCAACGATGATATTCATAAGTGGTACAAGGAGGATACAGGCAAGGACTTCCCCTTACCCAAGGTGAGGAAAGGGGCTGACGGGAATCCGAGGGAGGTGATCCCTGTTGAACCTACGCCAAGGCAGAAGGCAGAGGTTGAGCGAATTGCACGGGAGATTGAGGAGTTAAGTCAAATCCGGGATATAAATAGGCGGATGCGGGAGCATTTCCGCTTGATAGATCAGGCGCGGAAAATCTCTCTGGATATTCGCGCCCTGTACCCGACAGCAGAAGGTGAGGCTGGCGGCAAACTTGAAGAAGCCTCAAACCGGATTGCGCAGATTTACCGGGAGTTTGACAAGGTAAAGGGCACACAGCTTGTTTTTCTGGACAGGAGCGTTCCGCACGGCAAGGGAGATGAGAAGGTTATTGCCGAATACCGGAAGATGCTGGACGCCTTTGAAGCCGCTGAACGGAAGGGTGAGCCTGACAAGCTTGAGGAGCTGGAAGAGGATATAGCGAAACTCAAGGCCCAGCATCCTGATATAGACGAGATGCTGGAGGCTTGGCGGTTACAGAAGCAGACTGGGAAAGCTGTTTGGAATGGATACCAGCAGATCAAGGACAATCTGATTGCGCAGGGCATCCCTGCCAATGAGATTCGCTTTATTCAAGAGGCGGCAAAGGACGCGGACAAGCAGCTGCTTTTTGAGCAGGTTCGCGAAGGCGAGGTGCGTGTCCTGATTGGTTCTACAGCCAAGATGGGCGCTGGAACCAATGTGCAGGACAGGCTTGTTGCCCTGCATCATGTGGATGTGGGCTGGAAGCCTTCTGACATTGAACAGCGTGAAGGCCGGATTATCCGGCAGGGGAATCTCTTTGCCACAGAAACCATAGACGGGGAGGCAAACCCGCTCTATGACCCGAACTTTGAGGTAAGGATTCTGGCCTACGGAACAACGCCGTCTATGGACTCCAAGATGTGGGCGCTGAATGCAACGAAGCTGAAGATGATTTCATCTTTGCGCCAGTATTCAGGCGAGTTTACGATGGAGTTTGATGACAGTGACACCATGAGCGCGGCAGCCATTGCGGCAGAACTGTCTGGCAATCCTGATCAGGTGAAAAGGGTGGAACTGGCCTTCCAGATAAGCAGGCTGGAGACAGAGCGGAGAGCTTTTGCAAGAGGCAAGGTAGCGGCTGAAGACAAGGTTCTTGAGTATCAGGAAATCCTGAAGAATGCGCCAAAGGAACTGGCGTATATTGAGCGGATCAGTGCAAAAGCTGAAGAGGGCCTGGATGCTGCGGAGGAATACCTGGAAGGGCTTTCGGTTACTGTGGACGGGAAGCGCTACTCCGGGAAACAGGAAGACCGGGAAGCGCTCTATTCCTACATGGACAAACTCAGGAGAAAGGCGGAAGAGGGTGGAAAGAAGGTCCGTGTAGAGGTGGATGGGGAAACCTATACCCCTGAAAATGCCTATCGCCATATTCTGGACGTTTTTGGAGACCCGAAACCGTTTGTCTTCAGGATTGGCAATGAGACGCTTGTGTCGCGTTCATCTGCAAAACGGCATATCGCCAATCTT
>CAMNHX010000115.1 GCA_946539945.1 uncultured Desulfobulbus sp.
GTCCCGTTCAGCCAAAGGGACGAAGGCGGAACCTGGGAAGCGAGTGAAGGCGAAGTCAGGTTTGAACCGTGCGATTCTGGATCAGGGCTGGTATGAGTTTCGTCCTCACTATCTCCCGCCAAAATCTGGAGATTCTTCGCGCTGACGCGCTTCAGGCTTTCCAGCGAAGCGGTGAAAGGAGTAAAAAGACAAAGCGGAAACGCTATAGGCGGGGGAGGAGGTCAAATTGCGTCCTGAAGGGCGAGGCTTGGGCTTGCCGCCCCTCGATCATACGGAGAGGAGCGCAAACCAGGCTACGGCTGCTCAAACGCTGATGCCTCCGGGTGAGCGGCGAAAAACTCCTCGGCCCGGGCGCAAGCTTCGGTAAAGTCGCGGCTCCCCTGTACGCGGCTGGCCAGATGGTGTCCGAAAAACCAGTTCGCCGCAAAGTGGTGCGTAAATTCCTTGAGCCTGCCCAAGCGGCGCTCCGGCGGGAAACGCCCGACAAGTCCTGCGGCAAAATCCCGGTACACCGCTGGCAAAGACAGGGGCTTTGGTCCCGGTCTTCCGTACAGATCCCGCGCAATTTCCGCAAAGACCCAAGGGCGCTGGGCAGCCATTCTGCCGATCATCAGGCCGTCCGCTCCGCTTTCAGCCAGACAGGCCCGGGCGCTGGCTGGCGAATCCACGCCGCCGTTCGCCAACACCGGGATCCTGACCCAGGTCTTCACCTTTGCCACCCAGCCCCAATGCGGCTTGCGGCAAAAGGACTCGCCCCGCAAACGGGCATGTACGGTCACGAAATCAAGACCTTCACCTTCCAGCATCCGGCAGAAGTCCCGCAGTCGCGCCTCGTTCTGCGCGTCCAGCGCCTCACCCAGCCGGATTTTTGCGGAAAGCGGCAAATCTGTGCAGCGCCGTGCCGTTGCGACCATCTGTCGCACAGTATCAGGGCGGGACATGAGCGCCGCGCCACCGCCCATTCTGCGCACATTTGGAGCCGGACACCCCAGGTTCAGGTCAATCGCTTCAGCGCCCAGAGCGTGTAGCCGCTCCACCGCAGGCGGAATCACCTCTGCCCGGGCGGCAAGCAACTGGTAGGAAAGCGGTCTTTCTACCTCTGTGCGCAACAGATAGGGTGAGGTCGCGCTTTCTTGCGGCAGGCTGACGGCAGAGAGCATTTCTGTGCTGAACAGACCGCAGCCACCAAAACCGGCGATCAGGGTACGCAGGGCTGAATGGCTCAAACCAGCCATAGGGGCCAGCAGAAGCGGCGGATGGACGGCAAGACTGCCAAGGTTCATGGTTTCAGGCATGGCCAAGACCGGAACTGGCCCTATTCATATCTGGAATAGGATAGGAGCGGAGCGAATCAGCGTTGCCCCGGTCCCTCTCCCTTGCCAGGCTTCCATTTGATACTGCATCCCACGCTGGGCTTTTGTCCGGCAGGAGCAGCCCTTCCGGACAAAAGTGCATCCAGCGCCTGCCGCAGGTCCCGCCCGGTCACAGGAATGGTCTTGTTGGGTCGGGCATCGTCAAATTGACCGTGATAAAAGAGTTGGAAATTGGTGTCAAAAAGAAAGATGTCTGGCGTGCAGACCGCGCCGTAGGCCAGGGCCACACTCTGGTCCGCGTCGTGCAGATACGGAAAACTGTAGCCGAACTCCTGCGCTACAGTCCGCATCTGTTCCGGACTGTCGTCCGGGTATCTGTCCGCATCATTGGAACACACGGCAACCACAGACACGCCTTTTGCGCCGTACTCCCGCCCAATTGCCGCAATTTCTGTTCGTAGCATCTTTACATAGGGGCAATGATTGCAGATAAACAGCACCAAAAACCCCTTGCAGCCCGCCTGCTTGCAGTCTGACAGAGACACCAGCCTACCGCTCCTCACGTCTGGCAGGGAAAAATCCGGAGCTGCCGCGCCCAACGGCAGGTCAAGAGAGGTGGTCATAACCATGGCTCTTATCCTGTGAAAATGGGGGAGACAGGATTCAGGTTTTGTTAACACGGGTCCGCAGGAGACCCGAAGGTTTGAAGGTGACAACACGCCGGGCCTCCAGCATGAGCGCACTACCTGTTTGCGGATTGCGCCCCCGACGTTCGTTTTTGTCGCGCACGGAAAACTTGCCAAAGCCGCTCAAGAGCAGATCTTCACCGCGAATCAGTGAAGCCTTGGTCAGAGAAAGAAACAACTCCACGGCCTCCACAGACTGGGCTTTGCTCAAAGAGGAGCTTATATAGACCTTGTCCACCAAATCTGTTTTCGTCAGAGTTCCCACGTCGGCATCTCCTGTGTGTGCTGCAAAAAAACGGGTGCAGCAAGACTTGCCGCACCCGCCCTGTGTGCTGTTCAGAGTGATCCTGGTCAGGCCAAACGGCTATGAAAGGCCTGCTTACCTGCAAAGCGTGCTGCCCGCCCCAGTTCTTCTTCAATGCGCAGCAACTGGTTGTACTTGGCGACACGGTCACTGCGCGAAGGTGCGCCAGTTTTAATCTGCCCGCTGTTCAGCGCCACCGCCAGATCGGCAATAGTGCTGTCTTCCGTTTCTCCGGAGCGATGGGAAATCACGGCAGTGTACTGCGCCCGGTGAGCCATGTCCACTGCGTCAATGGTTTCAGTCAGGGAACCGATCTGGTTGAGTTTGACCAGAACCGAATTGCCAATGCCCTGGGCAATGCCTTCTTTCAGAATGCTGGTGTTGGTGACAAAAATATCGTCGCCCACGAGCTGCATCCGGTCGCCCAAGGTTTGGGTCAGCTTTTTCCAGCCCTCCCAGTCGTTTTCCGCCAGACCATCCTCAATGCTGATGAGCGGATATTTTTTAGCCCAGTCACTGTACAGGGCAATAAGGTCATCCGCTGACTTTTTGGGTTGGGCCTCGGCTGCCAGAGTATAGACCTTGTCCTTTTCCGAATAAAACTCGCTGGATGCGACATCCATGCCCACATAAATGTCCTTGCCAGGCGTATAGCCAGCCTTGGTGATGCCTTCCAAGAGTGCCTCAATGGCTTCCTCATTGGAACGCAGGTTGGGGGCAAAACCGCCCTCATCACCCACAGAGGTGGCCAGTCCCTTGCCTTTCAGAAAGGCTTTCAGGGCGTGGAAGGTTTCCGCGCCCATGCGGAGGGCTTCGGCAAAAGAAGAGGCTCCGGCAGGCAGGATCATGAATTCCTGGATATCCACGTTGTTATCCGCGTGCGCACCGCCGTTCATGATGTTCATCATGGGAACAGGCAGGACCTTGGCGTTAACGCCACCCAGATAGTGATACAGCGGCATTTCCAGTTCCAGTGCCGCTGCCTTTGCAGTTGCCAGCGAGACGCTCAAAATGGCGTTGGCGCCCAGTTTTTCCTTGTTGGGCGTGCCGTCCAGCTCCAGCATGATCTGATCGACCTCGACCTGCCCTGATGCTTCAACCCCCAAGAGCTTCGGAGCGATCTGGTCATTGACGTTTTGTACAGCCTTCTGAACCCCCTTGCCGTTGTAGCGTTTGGCATCCTTGTCCCGCAGTTCCAGTGCCTCCCTGGTTCCGGTCGATGCGCCAGACGGCACGGCAGCCCGCCCACGCACACCGCTTGCCAGATACACTTCCGCCTCAACCGTGGGATTGCCCCGTGAATCCAGAATTTCCCGTGCCTGTACGGAAAGAATTTCACTCATCACAGCCTCCGTATAATGAATGGATGCGGTTTATAGAATTACCTTGGCTGTCGCGTCCGCCTGTTTTAGCTGACCACAGCCGCGATCTGGAAAATAGGCAGGTACATGGCCACAACCAGACCACCGATGACACCACCCAGGAAAACCATCATAAACGGCTCAATCATGGCAGTCAGGTTATCTACAGCCTGATCCACTTCCTCGTCGTAAAAATCGGCGATCTTGGCCAGCATGGTGTCCAGAGCGCCGACCGACTCACCGACGTTGATCATCTGCACGACCATGGGCGGGAAAACCTGCGACTCCTCCAAAGGTTCAGCGATGGGCCGACCTTCGGAAATTGCCGCTGCCACGCGAGAAATTGCCCGTTCAATGACCTTGTTGCCGGCGGTACGCGCCACAACGTCCAAGGCATCCAGGATAGGCACACCACTCTGGAGCATGGTGCTGAGCGTGCGGGTGAATTTGGAAACCGCAACCTTGCGGATCAAATCGCCAACCACGGGTGCCCAGAGCAACAACTGGTCTATCTGCAAGCGCCCTGCTTCGGTTTTGTAGTATTTTTTGATAACGGTCACCACGAGAAAACCACCGCCGATAACGATGTACCAATACGAGGTGACGAAGTTGCTCATGTTGACGACCATCTGGGTTGGGGCGGGCAGGGCCGCGCCAAAGTCCTTGAACATCTTGTCGAAAACCGGAACAACGAAGATCAGGATAACCGCCAGAACCAGGATACAGATGGCCAAACAGATGGCAGGGTAGGTCATGGCGCCCTTGATGCGTTTTTGCAGGGCCATGGACTTTTCCTTGAAGGCTGCCAGACGCTGGAGAATGGTGTCCAGGATACCGCCCAGCTCGCCTGCCTCAATCATGTTGCAGTAGAGGCTGTCAAAAACCTTGGAATGCTTGCGCATGGAATCCGCCAAGGTCGTACCCGTTTCCACGTCAGCCTGAATGGCCAGAAGCATTTCCTTGAAGGTGGGGTTATCCTGCTGTTTGGCCAGGATTTGCAGGCACTGCACCAAGGGCAGACCAGCGTCAACCATGGTGGAGAGCTGCCGGGTGAAGACCACCAGATCCTTGCCTGTGACCTTGGGCCGGAGAAACTTGACGTTTTCGAGCAGGTCTTTGGGTTTCTCCTTGATGCTCGTTTCCTCGATGCGCAGACGCTTCAGATGGGCGCGCACGCCCGCTTCGTCCAGCGCTTCGATTTGACCTTTGCGTTTTTCGCCGTGGGCGTTAATTCCCTTCCAGATATAAATGGGCATACGGTACTCCAGCAAAACAGTAAAAGATTAGAAACCGGATTAGGTTGACAAGCAGAGCTTTTTTCCGTATACAACCTCCTCCCCGTAATGGACGAAAAAAGCGCAAAAAATGCTCATCCCCTATTGTAGGCAAATGCATTTTTTGATTCAAGAAAAAGATGCTCTTTTTTCAGGAGTTGGCACAATGGCAAGCGAAATGACGGAAAAATTCAAAAATGGGCTTTTTCAGGCAGTGGTCGACAAGTGCGAAGGGTGCGACCGGGTTGTGAGTCTGGAGCACGGCAAGTACTGCGACACCTATGTCAATCCTGCGGCCAAGTGGCGTCTTGGTCTGTGCAATTTCGCCACCCACGCCAAGCCGGAGGTTGCGGTCGCCACGGTTCGCATCAATCCCTTGAAAGCGGCAAAGCGTGCCGCAAAGCGCAAGTAAACCCGGACAAAACCATAAACAGAAGCCGCAGGAGTACACTCCTGCGGCTTTTTCCTTGCCTGACCGGCATCTTTGACCGATCCCGGATGGAGCGGAAAGGCAGGTTTCACCTTCAGAACCTGTTCAAGATTTCTTTTTTGTTTTGTTGTGGGAACCTTGCAAAACATCCTATTCCGCCTTGGTAGGTGGTTCTGTCAATTTTTTTGCCCTGTCCGCTTCGCCGTGTTTGCCGGTTGAGCGGGGGATGGGCTGGTCCATCACTCCTCTTCCGGGCTGTTTCGACCCCGAAACCTCCGTTTTTTCCTCTCTTCCTCCTTCCGGGCGCACTTGTCCTCTCTGCCTCCCTCAACACGCACCGGCCAGAAAGCCCAAACGAGCCATGCTGTAGGCCAAATTCCTCAACCCTATCTTCACTCTCGCTCGCACCAACCCGATGCAACGAACCAAAAGCGTGCCCGCTCCTTGCAGGTGCGACCCAAAAACATACTCAACACGGCTGCGGATGCGACTGCGCCTCCGATTCCCCTGCTTCTCCCACTCCGACAAGGGGTG
>CAMNHX010000116.1 GCA_946539945.1 uncultured Desulfobulbus sp.
CAGGTGGAGGCGCTTCAACCTCCACTGCGCCCGCGCCAGGCAGCAAGGGAGTCGCGGTCGCGCCGCCTGCCACGCCTGTTTCCGCCCAGGTGGAGCGGGCCTGCGTCTTTCTCGTCAGCGCCAGTCAGGAAGGCGGTCTCAACACAGGGACCGGTTTTTTTGTCGCGCCGGACCACGTGGTCACCAACCACCACGTCGTTGCCCGTGCGGTTGGCCGGATCCTTGTTACCAGCAAGGCGCTGGGCCATCCTGTTGAGGGTAGTCTGGTGGCCAAGGACAGCTCCGGCGACCGGGACTATGCCCTGCTCAAGGTCATTCCGCCTTTGGGAGCGGACATCACGCCGCTGGCCTTTGCCAAGACGCCGAAACGCACGGACAAGGTTGGAGCCTGGGGCTTTCCCCATCTTATCGGCCAGAACGATCCTGCCTATGCCCGGCTCTTGAGCGGGGAAGACATCAGCGCCAAGCCGGAACTTTCCTATACCGAAGGCGTGGTCAGCGCGGTTCTGGAGCGCGATCCGCCCCTGGTGGTGCATTCCGCGCCCCTTTCGCCCGGCAATTCCGGCGGTCCCCTGGTCAATGAGCGGGGCGAAATTGTGGGCATCAACACCATGATCACCCCGGATGAGTCCAGCTACCGGCAGGCCTCCATTGCGCTTTCCGGCCAGGATCTGCTGCACTTTCTCCGCCAAAACGGCATTGCCGCCCAAGGTGGACAGCCGGGCCAGCAGACAGGAGGCAGACCATGAACGCCAATCTCATCGCCACCACGCCCAAGGGCAATATGAACGCCCTGGCCTGTCAGGGCATCATGGTGACAGACTGTTACCCGCAGATCCGCGATATGCTGCGCCGCCGCGAAGGCTTGGGCGACGACGCGGTTCTGCTCTTTGCCGAGCCTGAACCCAATGCGGCAGACAACAGTGTGGACTGGTACACACCGGTTCAGGGCGCGGTTCAGCGTCTGACAGAGCTGCCGGAAGAGGAACAGAATGTCCTGCGCGACAAGCTCTCGCGCATGGCTGAGGAGATCCGCCGCTACGCCGATGAACTGCGTCAGTCGCCAGACAGCTCCAAGCAGACCCGGGGTGAGATCCTCAGGCTGGCCTTGCAGTATCCGGGCGAGGAAGCGCTGTTTGTGGTAGGGGGACAGCCGGTGTTTACCTGTTGGGGCTATGGGCCAGGCAGACCTGGAGCGGAACCGCAGGATCTGGCCCGCCTGACCCGGCTGGCTGCGGTGACGCCCAAGCCGCCCCCGCCCTCCGCGCCTGTTGCAGAGGAGCCAACAAGCCCGGAAGTACCAGCCAAAGAAGAGCCTGCGCCTCCACCGGAGAAGCGGAGTGGCTGTCTCTTGTGGTTGCCCGGTTGTCTGCTCTGGCTCCTGGCCCTGCTCCTGCTCTTGCTGCTCTTGCTTTTGCTCTTTGTGGGCTTTGGCGGTTTTCCGGCCATTTCCGGTTATACCCTGTTCAAGGTCCCCTGGCCTGCGCCAGTGCAGGAGGCTACCGCGCTCCGCCAGCAGAACGATGCGCTGGACCAGGAACTTGCCGGACTGCGCAGGCAGGCGCTGGCCCATGCCCAGCGTTGTGAGCCAGGACCGCAACCCGCAGTCCCGGATGAGCCTGTGGTGACAGACGAAAAGCTGGTCATTCCCGAAAAGGCGGATGATATGCGCTTCCTGCAAGGCCGTTGGCTCTGCAGGACCGGACTGGTCAATGACCAGAACAACGAGCCGGTCGTGGTGGAGTTCATCTTTGACGGGACCGGCAAGGGCGAGGTGGTGCTGCATGAACGGGGCAACCGTTGCACTGGCACTGCCCACGCCGACAAAGGGCTGGGCAGCAGCCTGCATATTGAGGTTTCTCCCCAGACCTGCGCCAATGGCGACAGCTATTCAGCTCAAGTGATAGACTGCAAGAACAGTGGTCAGGCTGCCCAGTGTTCCGGCACCAACAAGAGTACCAAGGGCGGCTCCTGGAAGGCCCAATTTTTCAGGATACGGGATTAGAGCGGTTCCGATTCCGTTAAGTTGCAAGTTGAAAGATCCACTCATAACTCGCAACGCATAACTCGCGAACTCTGTACCGGGCTTTCCGCACCCGACAAGCCAACACCAGCACAAAACACAAAAGGTTTTGCCATGCGTATTCTGCACAAACTGGGCGATCTGCCCGCCCGCATTTTTCTTCCTCTTTGCCTGCTTGCCCTGATCTGCGCCTCTTCTGCAGTGGCCCAGACCGAATCCGGCTGGGGCAATGCGCCTGCATCGGAACACCCGCAGTCCGCGCCAGAAAGCCGCGTCTTTGAAAGTAGCGGGCAGTCGGAGAGCAGCTCCAGTTCCAGCACGGTTCGGGAGACCACAATTATCCTACCGGATGGCAGTACAGGGGGCAGCAGTGCGTCCGGGCGGTCCGAGCGTTTTTCAGAAAGTGAGCGGCAGTCCCAAAGTGATTCCTCAACAGTGCGGGACACCACGGTTGTCACGCCAGAGGACCGGAGCAGGCTCACGCCCTCACAGCAGAGTGTGGTGGAAAAGCAGGGGGCAGTGGAAAGCGTCCGACAGTCGGACACGCTGAAGGAGAAAACCACCATTGTCACTCCAGAGGACAGAAGCGGCACAGCGCAAAATCTGGAGAAGCAGCGGGAGGCGGAAAGCACCCGGAAGTCGGACTCCTTGAAGGAAAAAACCACGATTGTCACTCCAGAGGACAGGCGTGGCGAGACACAAAATCAGGAAAAGCAGCGAGAGGCGGAAAGCGTTCAGAAGTCGGACGTGCAGAGGGAAAAAACTACGGTTGTCACACCAGACAGTGCGGAACTGCGTCGAAAGCAGCTTTGGGAACTGATGCCACTTTCCGAGTTGCCGCCCCAGGAGGCGGGACTGAAGAAGGCAGAGGCACAGCCAGAAGCGGGCAAGAAAGAGCCTGAAGCAAAGCCGACTGTGCAGGAGCCAAAAAAACCCGTGGAGAAGCTGAACAGCGCCCAGAAGCAGGCTGTGCAGCCGACAGGCCAGAACAAGGAGGCAGAGAAGGCCAAGGCGGCAAAGGCTGAAGCTGAAAAGGTCAAGGCGGAAAAGGCCAGGGCTGCGAAGGCTGAAGCCGAGAGAATCAGGGTGGAAAAGGCCAAGGCCGCCAAAGCTGAAGCAGAAAAGGCCAAGGCAGAGAAGGCCAAGACTGCAAAGGCTGAAGCCGAGAAGAGCAAGGCAGAAAAAGCCAAGGCGGAAAAGGAAAAAGCCAAGGCAGAGAAAGAAAGAGCGGAAAGAGCCAGGGCTGCAAAGGCTGAAGCGGAAAAGGCCAGGGCAGAAAAGGAAAAAGCAGAAAGAGCCAAGGCAGAAAAGGAAAAAGCAGAAAAAGCCCGGGCAGAGAAAGAAAGAGCGGAAAGGGCCAAGGCAGAAAAGGAAAAGGCGCAGGCAGAAAAGGCCAAGAGCAGGCCCAAAATCGGCGAGCCTCTGCGCGTGCCTCAAGACGCAGCCCGCACCGGCAGGTTGGACTTTCTGGAGGGTTGCTGGCAGGGCACAAGGCCAGAGTACTACTCAAAACGCACGGTCAGGGAATGCTTCTGCTTTGGGCCGGGCGGACGTTCCGGCAAGCGCCGCATCATTGATCCCCAGGGCGGGCGGCGCTGCATCGGCTCGACCCGGGCCGAGCTGGGCGGCAACGGCGTGCTTTCAGTGACCTCCAGCAAGGGCCACTGCACAGACGGCGAACTCTGGGGCCAGGCGGAAATGGTCTGCCGGGGTTCTGGCCAGAGTACGCCCTGTTCCTGGGTCTTCCGTGACGCCCACGGCGGCAGGCAGGCTTACACCATTCCCTTTATCCGCGTGGCAGGCTGCGGGAGGTAAACCATGTTCATCATGCCCCAATACAAGGAACGCATCAGTCTCATTCCCGGCGGTTGTCCGCAGCTGCTGGACTTTGCCGCTGATCTGAACGCGGCTCCCCGTATGCGCCGCTCCTTTGAGGAGCGCCGTTCCACTGCCCCGGACGGTTCGCAGCAGGTGCGGCTCTTTCCCCTGGTGGAAAAGGACGAACAACTGGTCGATGCCATTGAAGGCAAGCCTGCCCGGGGCGACGGCTACGAGCTTGATGCCCTGAAAACACTCGCTCCCTGGCTGGAACAGTGGATTCCCCTGCCTTTCCTTCGCGAGCGCGAGCAGATGTGGGAAGACGGGACCGAGTGTCGGGTGGAGTACGGCCCCACCAACTGGGCACGCGCCCGGCTGGTGATGAGCGACGAGGCCCCAGACACGCTCCGCGTGGTTCTGGCCTTTGATATGCAGGTGGAAACCCCGGACAAAGAGCATTACTGCGCACTCTCCCATGAGGATGTCAACGCTCATGCCCAGTTCCGTTTGGCCTGGCAGCCCAGGGACAACACCTGGTTTCTGAACGAGTCCTGGGTGGACGGCTGGCTGCGGGAAATCTGGCAGAACTGGCAGAAGAAAAACCGCCGCCGCTCTCAAGACGATGGCCGGGAACTGGAGCATCTGGCCAGTTACCTCACCATCCTTGAGCTGATCCACTACTGCATCCGGGGAGTGCCGGTCTATGTCATCAACCCGGAACACCACAACCCCATTGACGTGGACCTGGTTCTTGACATAGGCAACTCCCGAACCACTGGTATTCTGGTAGAGACCCAGACCCAGAGCGCCACCAACCTGAACATCAGCTACCTGTTGCAACGCCGGGACATGGATCAGCCGGAGCATGTCTATACAGAACCCTTTGAGACCCGGATCGAGCTTTCCGAGATCAGCTTTGGCAACGACGCCTTCAGCCGCCGTTCCGGTCGCAAGACGCCTGCCTTTGCCTGGCCCTCGCCAGTGCGCATCGGGCCAGAGGCAGCGCGTTTGTCCACCCAATCCCTGTGCGTGGCAGGCACAACCGGTATGTCCAGCCCCAAGCGCTACCTCTGGGATGAACGCGACTGGCAGCAAAGCTGGCGTTTCAACACCAAAGGCTTTGGCGAACCCTACGTGACCCGCGGCCTTCTGGCGCAACAACTCAACTCCAGCGGCACGCCCCTCTGCTGCATGACTGACAAGCTCTTCACCAGAAACCGGATTCTGCGCCAGCAGGAGAGGGAAAGTGCCTTTGAGTCCCACTTTACCCGCTCCTCCCTGATGCTGTTCTTGCTTGTGGAAGTGCTCCAGCAGGCGCTTTTGACCATCAACTCACCGGGCCAGCGGGGACGGCAGGCTTTGCCCGACGTGCCGCGCCGGTTGCGTCAGGTGATTTTCACCGTGCCTGGCGGTATGCCCCTGGCAGAGCAGCGCATCTACCGCCGCTGGGTGCGCTGGGCAGTGCGCGTGCTTTGGGAGACCTTGGGTTGGAGCCACTTCTACAGCCCCAAGAGCGGCCAAACGCCCAAGGGCACACGCATCGATTACCGTACCAGTCCGCAGGTACGCTGCAACTGGGACGAGGCCACCTGCACGCAACTGGTGTACATTTACAACGAGATAACCCGCAAGTTTCAGGGTAACGCGCAACTTTTCTGCCAGCTTGCAGGCCGTGCCCGTGCGGAATACGAAAATCATCCCTGCATCCGGGTTGCCACCATTGACATAGGAGGCGGCACAAGCGACCTGTCCATCACCACCTTTGAGTTGCAAAGCGGCGCAGGCTCCACCCCGCGCATGGCCTCGCGTCCCGAGTTCCACGACGGCTTCAACCTTGCCGGCGACGACGTGCTGCGTGATGTGGTGAAGAATCACGTTCTGCCTGCCCTTGGCGAGGCGCTGGCCGAGGCTGGCGTGCCCAATCCGCCGATGGCGCTTGCCAACCTCTTTGGCCGCGACCAGATGAACAGTTCGCAGGCAAGCCGTAACCGTCCCATCCAGCTCATCCGTCAGGTAGCC
>CAMNHX010000117.1 GCA_946539945.1 uncultured Desulfobulbus sp.
CGTCAAGCCGGAACCTGAAGCACTTGCCAAAACCCCGGAACCCGTCAAGCCGGAATCTGAAGCGCTTGCCAAGGTCCCAGAACCCGTCAAGCCGGAATCTGAAGCACCTGCCAAGCCCCCGGAATCTGGAATCTGGGCCGGGCTTTTCGGACTTGCTGCGGAGCGCCCAGAGAAAGCGGAACCTGTCACAAGCCCGGAACCGGTCAGACCAGAATCTGAAGCAGTCTCCGAAACCCCGGAACCCGCAAAAGCCCCGGACCAAGTCGCGCCAGAAGCGCCGCTTGAAAACCGGCTCATGGATTTTCTGCATCGCGCAGAAAGCCCGGAACAGTTCACAGCTCAAGCAAGCCCGGACGAGGCAGAGGACAGTGACGCGCCGCTGGACACCTCTCTGGAGAACCTGCACAAGCTGGAGGCTGCTGCCAGACAGGGACAGACTGCCAGCCCCAGCCCGGAGGAGTCCGCGCCACTGGATGCCTCTCTGGAACATCTGGAAAGTCTGGAAGCGCAGGCCGCAGCATCTGCCGGGCCGCAACTGGTCTCCCTGCGCCGGGTGATTCTGGCCCCGGAGGAACTGCTGGACGGCATGGACTGCGACGCGCTCCAGAGACTTTTGGAAGGCCGGGTCGGCCCCGGAGAAACTGAAGTGGCAGAACTCCCCTTTCTGGAATCCGGGGAAAAGGCGCTCTTGGCCCGCTTGCATGACGAGTACATCGCTACCCGGCTGGATGAAGTTTATCTGCTTCAGGAAGCCTGGACGCCGCCCCTTCAGGAGACCTGCACGCTCTTGACCAACCTGCGTCAGAATACGGACGCAGCCACGCCGCTCACTGTGCTGCTTATCGGCAAACCAGAGGGCAAAAACCGGCTGACTCCAGCGCTCCCGGAACACGTGGAGATCTGGCGCAAGAAGATGCAGACCCTGGCTGATCCCTCTCTTGATATTCTTGAATTGGTGCAAAACTCATGAACGAGACAGGCAATCAGAGCGAGACTCCGGTTTTCGCCATTATCGGTCACCCTAATGAGGGCAAATCTTCCGTGCTGTCCACTCTGGGCGAGGACGACAGCGTCCACATCAGCCCCACGCCCGGCGAAACCGTGGTCTGTCAAGCCTTTCCAGTGCGCATTGACGGCAAGGAAATCATCCGCTTCATCGATACGCCGGGCTTCCAGAACCCCCGGGCCACGCTGGAATGGCTACGGAACTACACTGGCCCGCCCAACCGGATGCTGGCCAACTTCCGTCGCGCCCACGCCGACGATCCGACCTTTCACGATGACTGCGAGCTGCTTGGTCCGGTTGAGGAGGGAGCAGGCGTCATCTTTGTGGTGGACGGGTCCCGTCCTGTGCGGCGGGTGGATCTGGCGGAAATGGAGGTGCTCAGACTCACCGGTGCGCCGCGTATGGCAGTCATCAACTCCAAGGACGATGACGCCACCTATATCCAGGACTGGCAAACCGAATTCCGCAAGCATTTCAATTCCGTGCGGATTTTCAACTCCAACCGCGCCAACTATGCCCAGCGCATCGAACTGCTGGAAAGCCTCAAGTCCATAGACCAGCGACTGGAGCCGGTCCTGCGCCGGGTTCTGGAAGCCTTTCAGGCTGACTGGGAGCAGCGCAATATCAGAACCGCCAATATCCTGATCGACTTTTTCCGGGATGTGCTGGCCTATCGCAAATCCGCGCCGTGCAGCCGGGGCGAGGAGGAGCATGTGCGCCGTCACTTGCAGGAGCGCTTCCAGAACTATGTCACCCAGGAGGAACGCGAGGCGCACGCTGCCATCCGGCGGCTGTTCAAGCACAACATTTTCAATCTGGAACTGCCGCCCCAGTCCATTCTGGCTGCAGATCTGTTCAGCGAGCGCACCTGGGAGTTTCTGGGCCTGAACAAGAACCAGCTCATCGTAGCGGGTGCAGTGGGCGGAGCAGCCCTGGGCCTGGGGCTGGATGCCATGACCTTTGGCGCTTCCTTTGGCGCAGCCTCGATCATCGGCGGACTGATCGGCGCAAGCGCGACTGCCTTCAAGGGCAACGAGTTCTTTTCCGGCGTGCGCCTTCTGGGGATGCAGGCAGGGGGCGAACAGTTGCAACTGGGGCCGGTCAACAACGTGCAGCTCCTGTACATCCTTCTGGACCGGGCGCTCCTGTTTTACGGTCATGTCATCAACTGGGCGCACGGTCGCCGGGACTATGACGCAGCATCCCGGCAGGAGGTGGGATCAGGCGGCAAGGGTGGTTATGTGTCGCTTTGGAGTTCCGAAGACCGTCGGGTCTGCGAGCGGTTTTTTCAGGCTGTGCGCGGCGGCAGGGAACAGGAGATTGAAGTCTGCGCTTCAGCACTGCACCGCCTGCTCCTGACCCAGTTTGCCCAGCTTGCCGAAGCACCCAAACCTTGAGAGGAGTGGACGACAGGTCGCGCTGCCCATGGTACAGGAAGACCACAGCCCTGATGCAGCGTCATCACGACGAGGAGTGGGGCGTGCCCTGCTGTGATACCTTGCCTGAACGCGGTAGGACTCTCCCGCCTTCAGGCACGGGAGGAGGTCGGGGCGCAACTCTGGAGACAAACCTTTTCCCATTTGCACACACTGTGGAGGAATCATGCAGACTGTCACTTCTGCCCGACTTTTTGCCCAAGCACGAAACCTGATCCCCGGCGGCGTGAACTCGCCGGTACGCGCTTGCCGAGCCGTGGGCTGTGATCCGCTCTTTGTCCGCAAGGCGCAGGGTTGCCTGATTACTGACGTGGATGGCAACACCTTTATCGATCTGGTTGGGTCCTGGGGACCGCTGATTCTGGGTCATGCCCATCCTGAAGTTGTGGAGGCTGTCCGGCGTACCGCTGAACTAGGCACCAGCTTTGGTGCTCCTTCACCCCTTGAAGTGGAACTGGCTGAACTCGTGTGTGCTGCCGTACCTTCTGTGGACATGGTGCGCTTCGTCAACTCCGGCACAGAAGCCACCATGAGCGCCATCCGACTGGCCCGCGCTCACACAGGGCGAGACATTGTCATCAAGTTTGACGGCTGCTATCACGGTCATGCTGACTCTTTTCTGGTCAAGGCCGGTTCCGGGCTGATTACCTTGGGCATTCCCGGTAGTCCGGGCGTGCCGGAAGACATTGTCAAAAACACGCTGTCCATCCCCTACAATGATGTGGATGTTTTCAAAAAGACGCTTGACGAGCGCGACGGTGAAATCGCCTGCGTGATTGTGGAGCCAGTGGCCGGGAATATGGGCGTGGTCCTGCCTGAACCGGGCTTTTTGGAGACGCTCCGGGCGGAAACCAGCGCTCGCGGCATTGTTCTCATCTTTGATGAGGTTATTACCGGATTCCGGCTGGCATACGGCGGCGCACAGGAGCGTTTTGGCATCCTGCCTGACCTGACCACTTTGGGCAAGATTATCGGCGGCGGTCTGCCGGTGGCAGCCTATGGCGGCAAAAAGGAACTGATGCTCAAGGTTGCGCCCGAAGGCCCGGTCTATCAGGCAGGCACACTTTCAGGCAATCCGCTGGCCATGGCCGCAGGCATTGCCATGCTCAAGGCCCTGCAAAGACCTGGTCTGTACGAAGAACTGGAAACAAAGAGCGCCTGGCTGGCCGGGGAGCTGGACAGGATCGCGCAGGCAAGTGGTCTGCCCCTTACCCTGAACCGTATCGGTTCGCTCATGACCTGCTTTTTCACACGGGAGCGGGTGCGGGACTACACATCTGCCATGACCGCTGATACTGACCTGTATGCTCGCCATTTCCGCAATATGCTGGCAGCGGGCATCTGGCTTGCGCCCTCACAGTTTGAAGCTTTTTTCCTGTCGCTTGCCCATGAGCAGGAGCACCTGCAAAAAATCCTGGATGCCGTTGAACACTCATTCAGGAACTTGATGCAGTCCATCAAATAACTATTGCTTTTGCCGGGTGTCCATGCTAACTCTATCCCGCTTTTCGTACTGGAGAGAGGAAAACGTGTCCGAAGAACCCAAGGAAATCGTGCGACAACTGGCAGTCTATGGCAACGCGGGCATGAACTTTGTGTGCGCGGTGTTGTTGGGTTTTGCTCTGGGTTGGGCGCTGGACAACAAGGTTTTTTCGGGCAGCACCGCCCCTTGGCTGACCTTCCTTGGCTTGGCCTTGGGTATTGCCGCTGGTTTTCGTTCTCTCTGGAAACTTGCGGAGATGTTTCGCGATGAGTGAGAGCGAACAGCTGGTCCGTCGGGTTTTGCTGTGCGCCGCTGGGCTGGCCTTGGTGATGGCTGGTTGCGGCTGGTTGTTTTGGAGTGCGGATTTTGCCCTCTCGGTTGGTTTGGGGGCTGCCTTGGTTTGCGGCAGTTTTTTCCTGCTTCAGCGCGACGTACACCAGCTCATGGAACTGGCTGCGACAAGTAGAGAGGCTGGCACTCTGGGCAAGATGGGTTTCCTTCTGAAAAGTCTGGGGCGCTTTGTCGTGTTGGCCTTGCTACTCTTTGTCGCGGCAGGCAAGATGACAATTCAGCCCTTGGGGTTGATTTTGGGATTGACGACCATCATGATCAGTGTGATTGTGGTTGGTCTGGCGCAAAAACGTAAAAGGATTTCTGGCATTTCTGAATAAGGAGAGATCATGGAGCATCCGATACTGTTTATTTCCCTGATTTTGCAAGCCATTGGCCTGCCTGTTCCCCACGAAACCGTAGGCAGTACCTTTATTGAGCAGCTCTGCACGCCCTACATGACCTATACTTGGTTTGTCATGGCCTTTTTGATTCTGGTGTCCCGCATGACGCTGGGCAAGATGGAACTGGTTCCGGGTAGCGGCCAGAATTTCTGGGAAGTGGTTATTGGCGGTCTGATGGACATGCTGGAAGAAAATCTGGGCGAGAAAGGCGCAAAGATGCTGTTCCCCATGATGGCCACCTTCTTCCTGTACATTTTGGTGTCCAACATGATTGGCCTGATTCCGGGCTTCACCTCGCCGACCGCCAATCTGAACATCACCTTGGCCATGACCATCATCGTTTGGCTGACCCATCACTATCTGGGCTTCAAGTATCATGGTCTCAAATACTACAAGCATTTCATGGGACCCAACAAGTGGCTTGCCCCGATCATGTTTGTGCTGGAAATTGTCAGCAACGTCGCCCGTCTGATTTCGCTCTCCATGCGTCTTTTCGGCAATATCTTTGCCAAGGAAATTCTCTTGAGCGTTCTTTTCATGCTGGCTGGCGCATTCTTTGCCCCGTTGCCCATCCTGATGCTGGGTGTACTGGTTTCGGTGATTCAGGCGGTTGTCTTTGTCTTGCTGTCCACGATTTATTGCGCAGGCTCCATGGAGCACGCCCACTGATTGATTTTGCTTTTACCGTCCGTTCAACGGAGAAGAAGGCCACTCATATTCACATTTTCACTGGAGGAAACATTCCATGAACACCCTTAGTGTTGCCCTGATTTGCATTGGTGCTGCCTTGAGCATTGGTATTGCCGGTTGTGGCGCTGGTATCGGTATGGGGCATGGTCTGCGCGGCGCTTGCGACGGTGTTGCCCGCAATCCTGAAGCGAAAGGTCCCATTACCACAACCATGATTATTGGTATGGCCCTGTGCGAATCCATCGCCATTTATGGTCTGGTTATCGCCTTTATTCTGCTCTATGCCAACCCCTACAAGGCGATGCTGGGTTAAGTAGCACTGCTCCTTTTCAGGCACGGGGTTGCGGCTTTCTGGTCGCAACCCTTTTTTGTTTCCTGTTTGCAGTCATACTGCGTTATAGCGTTTCCGCTTTGTCTGTTGACTGTCATTCTGAAGCGCGAAGCGCTGAAGGCTTTCCAGTGCGCCAGCACGGTGA
>CAMNHX010000118.1 GCA_946539945.1 uncultured Desulfobulbus sp.
AAGTAGAGCGTTTTGGCCCAGTCTTCAGGCGTGCTCTTGCGGTCGAAAAAGCCGCTCAAGGGACGCTCGTCTGCCGGGATGTCCCGCAGTTGCTCAATGGTTTTGCCCAGTCCCAGGTCTTCGGTCAACAAGGTACACAGCGCGGCGTGAACAGACTCGATTTGCGCATCGCCGATGTTCAGCTTGAGTGCGCAACCCTTGACCAGCGGATGGGTGAGAGTCGGGCTTTTCTTGAAATCGACCGCGCCGTTTTGCGCGGCGTTTTCCTTGTCGTATTTCGGCAGGGCGGCCCGTGTCAGACCAGCGGCGATCATGTCGGCTTGTTGATAGATGTCCTTGTCGGGCACGGTCATGTCCAGGAGCCGGGCCAAGTCGGCGGCCCGGCCTTCGTGGCCCCGGATGTCCAGCATCTTGTCCGGCGGATCGTGCAGCCACAGCGAGACCTTGTTCTGCCAGTAGTTGTCTGTGGGTTGAGTCATTGCGCTCCTCCGCAGCGGTGAAAGGTGGTGTTGGCGTCAAGCCGTTTGTGGATGTCCTGCCAGACGGAAAGTTCCGTGCCCAAGGCCCGCTCGTTCCAAGTTTGCGGCAGCTTGTGGGGCAGGTGCAGAATACGGGCCACCAGTTGGTTCGCCGTGTTGCGCTTGACCATCAGCCGGAGTTGGGAGGGCATACGCCCCGCGCCGCCGTCCCATTCTCGCAGATTGTGGTGGGTGATCGGGTAGCCCAAAATATGGCGTTTGCCCATGCCCTGCGGTGGGATGTCAGTTTTTGTCCGAATGTTCAGGTAGGTTTCCGCCAGTGCCTGCATGGCCGGTTTCCAGCCTTGAAACGGTTCGCTTTCCCAACACAGAAGCCCCTTGCCGTCTTTGCCCGGAGTGGTCGGATACTGTTTGCCCTGGCTGAATATTCGGGCGATGTCGTCAGCAGCAAAGGCGGTCGCACTCTTAACCCGCCTGACCACTCCCCCTGATCTCGTCTCTTGGGCGACTTTGTCCGCAGAAAAAGCGACCGCTTTCTGTCTCAAGAAGCCCTCGCCAGAGAGAGCCAGTGAACCGTATCCGTTGCGGCAGCGAGAGCCGATTGTTCCGAAGGCGTCGATGTAGGCCAGAATGTCCCGTAGCGTGGCTTCGTGAGTCTTGGGCAGGGTAAAGGTCAGCGATGCCTTGCTTCCCGGAGCGATATACCTTCGGCTTTGGGTCCGTGTCCGGCTTGTCCTGTTGAACGTAATCGGTCCATAGCCCAGATACAGAGCGCTGGATACCGGCGTGCGTCCGCCGTTCACGTTGGGATGCCGCAAATCTCCGAAAGAGAATTCTTCTTCCAAGGTGTTGAATCCATCTTCTGGAATCAAGGTCAACCTCACCTGGCTGGCGCTCGCCTGACTGTCGTCCAGCACCGAGCCAAACAGATCGCCTTCCTGTTTCAGCATTTCCTGATGCGTCGCGCAGCTGCTGCCCTTCGTCACCCGCCACCATTGGCGGAGCAGGTTCTTGAAGGGCGCGGCCCGCAGTTCGGCGTTTTGATTCGCGCCACCCAGAAAGGTCGGGGTGAGGAATTCGACGGTGAGCCGCAACTGGGCCATGTTGTGAAATCTGGTAATGATCACGTGTTCACCTCCGGCTTGGGTTAATCTTGATGATTCTGGTTCTGATTGTATCTGCCTTCCCCACCAAACTCCAGTCCGGCAACCTTGCCGCCGCCCGGTTTGTGGTCAATCTTCCAGCTTCAAACGGTCAGTCTCAATCCAGAGACCGAAGCGGGTATCAGGACGCCTCCCCCGCTTCTGCACTGCCAATGCCTCACCCAAAGAGCCAAAACTCTCTCGCAGGAGGCGGTTGAGGTGGGACTTGTAGCTGGAAAAGGCATCCTTGTCCAAATTCGCAGGGCCGCCTGTCTGCGAACTGCCCACGTTGCCACCGCAACGGGCATACAGCGCAGCCAGTCTCTCCTGCTGATTCAGGATTTCCCCGGTCTCCAGAAACCAGGAGGGGCAGACCTCTCTGTCCGGCGGCAGCGGCTCACCGTTGCGCAGACGGATTTCCGCCAGCAAGGCCAGAAGCGCCAGCCAGGCAGGTTTCACGTCCACTTGCAAGGATCCACAGGACACACTTTTTTCAGTCAGGGAAATACGAAAAACCCGCTCCTCCTCGCGCACAAGCTGGGCCATGAGCGCTCCCGGCTTCTCTGGCCCGGAGAGTACCTGGTCTGGCAGGTGCTTGCGCAGAGACAGAAAGGGCAGGGAGACAAGCTGCACTTTGGCCTGGCTGGTGTCCATCCAGAAACAGCGCCCCTGTCGGTCGCGCAGTTCAAGGCGGCGCGACGTTCTGGGTGGGAACCAGAAGTCCGGGCAGTTTTCAAACTCCTGTGAGACCAGCACGTGATAGATGCGATCCTGCGCTCTGCCGTAGATCTGGGCGGCAAAGGACAGGCAGGAGGTCATGGTCTTGCGCCCGCCAGCCACCAGAAAATAGACCGCTGTATCCGGGTCTGCCGTCAGTTCGTGCGCCAGACGCAGGCAGAGCGAAAGCAGGGCCTCGTTGTCATCCTGATCCACAATGTCGGACAGCTCCTTGCCCTGCCTGTTCTGCGGAATGTGAATCTGCTCGCGGGAACAGGCAATGCTTTCCGGGTTCAAACCGTATTCCGCGCAGAAGCGGAACAAGTGTCCCTTGCCGCTGTCCAAAAGCCCGGCCTGCAAGAGGTCTTTGCCTTGGCGCGTGGTGATGATGTGGATGGCGCTCACGTCGCGGCCCTCGCTGTGCAGGCAGTACAGGGCTTCGGTGATGATCTGCGGACTCATGCCGGAAACAGCCAAAAGGATGCGTCGCATTCAGTTCACCTCAAGCAGGTGGATTTTCCCTAGCCCAAAGACAGTCTGCTTGCCCAGGTTGACTGCCTCGGCGTAGCGCAGCAGCGGCAGAAAGGGCGTCAGTTCACCGCGAAAGCGCAGTTTGCCCACCATGCCGCCCAGGAGCATTTCCCGCCTTTGCCGGTTGGAGTAGCGGCGGTGTTCCTGCCAGCGGAGTTCGGCCTGCACGGTTTCCACCTTGTCCGCCAGAACCAGCAGCCCCCGATAGTCCAGTTCTGGTTTGCCCTCGCCGTAGTGTTCTTCCAAAGCCGAGACCCGACGCAAGGCAGCCCGGATGAGGGCTGTGAAGTTCAGGCTGTTTTGCAGGCTGTTCTGATCCTTCAGGCGCAGGGGCGTTTGCAGCTCAAGCCCCAGTTCGGCAAGCGTCCTGCCAGGCGGTTCCACCCGCAGCCACGGCAGTTCTGGCGGCTGCTGCAAGGTTCTGTCCGTTTCAGTGTAGAGCGGGCGTTCCTCGCCGCACAGGCGAAGCTCTGCCAGCACAAAGCGTCCCGCTCCTTCTCGTGCCTCACGTCCCAGCCCGGTTCGTCCCATCTCTTCCACAGCATACAAGATATGCGGCAAGAAGCGTGCTGCAGGCCCCAACAGGGTGAGGCCAAAGCGGAACTCTTCGCCGCTTTGCCAATCCTGTTGGCTGCTTGCTGGCGGGTTGAGAATGTAGGGATGGGGACGGGCGGACAGTCGGGAGTTTGCCAGCTTTTCTGTGGCAAAGATGAGGTTGTAGGCGCAGCTTTTTGCCAGCAGGCAGGAGGCGCAGTCCTGACGGCGGAGTGCGCAGGTCACACTTTTCAAGGCATGACCAAAAGCGCCGCGCAGGCTTGAGCCTTTGAAGGCAGGCAGCCGGGCGGGTGAGGAAAAACGGCAGTTCAGTTCAAGAGGAAGAAAGGAGGTTGCCATGATCTCCACCAGAAAGGAAGGGAGGCGGACAGGTGAATGTGGTCCGCCGCTTGGAAAGCACCTGTGTGGAGAAGTGTACAGGCAAAAGGAGGCACAAGTCCAGCTCGGCAAGCTTGCCAGGAAAAAAACAGCCCCAAAGCCCTGCAAACGACATGATATGCCGTTTGCAGTCCGGTAATCCCTTACAAAGTCAGGTCAAGTAGAACGCCTCGACGCCGAGGCAGAGGGGGACGCCGCCCTACAAGGCCAAGAACCAACGCAGAATTGACGAGTTGAATGCCCAAGCAGAGCAAAGACTCAAAGAACACAGGATGCGGGAAAATTCGCAGACCATCCTGTGCTGGATAGACGGGAGCGGGAAGAAAATCTACTCGAACAGCGTACCACCCGGAAAGGGCGTGAAGCCATGCCCGTGAGTCAGGCTGGCTCAAGCTCCAAACGGACGCGCTGGCCCAAGCGAGCCGACATATTCACCAAGGCGTCCAGGGAAAACCGGTCAATCCGCCCACGAAGCAGGTCGTCTATGCACGGCTGCGTAACGCCGCAGTGTTCCGCCGCCTCGGTCTGCGTCCAGCCGTTTTCCCGAATAATACGCGCAAGTTCCATCATCAGGCAGGAGCGCACCTCCATGTTGGCCGCCTGTTCAGGCGTGTCTTCAAGCGCTTGCCAGACATTCGCAAAACTTTCAAGTTCCATTGTTCAACTCCCGAATCAATTCCTTGTACCGAGAACGCGCCACCTCAATATCATGGTGGGGCGTCTTTTGTTGCTTCTTCTGGAAAGCGTGCAGCACATACACTGCACCCGCAATGCGAGCCGTGTACAGCACCCGAAACGCACCCGAATCATCCCGAACCCGGATCTCTTCAACACCCGGCCCGACACTTGGCATCAGCTTGAAGTCATCCGGCTGTTCGCCAGCTTGAACCAAGCGCAACTGATACCCCACAACCCGACGAACTGGAGGCGGAAAAGCGCGGATGTTCTTCAGGGCATCCTTGAAAAAGTAGATGGGTTTCATGAAACCTTTAGAGCGTTTCCGTTTTCATTTTTTAGACTTTTACCGTGCTTCGCACTGAAAAGTCATGCTGAGCGAAGCGAAGCATCTCCTGCCGCTTTCTCGGTATTCTCCATGACTGCTTTCACCGTGCTGGCGCACTGGAAAGCCTTCAGCGCTTCGCGCTTCAGAATGACAATAAAAAGACAAAGCGGAACCGCTCTATATCAGAATCAGGATAATTTACCAAGTCCCGCCGTGGAAAGTGTGGGGGCTTTTCTTCCTATTACCACGGAAAAAAATACCACCATCTAACCACAAACAGCGTCACAAAAACGTTTCCAGCACAGCAGCTCCTCGGTCTTCCAACACCCTTTTCCGTCGTAATCCCTTACAAAGTCAGGTCAAGTAGAACATCATCCAATTTCTGGCTTTGGTGGTCTCTTCTTCTTCTCGGTCGTAATCCCTTACAAAGTCAGGTCAAGTAGAACGTTTGCATTCTGTTCTCTGTGCATCAAAAGTATTCTTGTCGTAATCCCTTACAAAGTCAGGTCAAGTAGAACAGTATGACAACGTATAGATGTCATTTACATTTGGGATACGGTCGTAATCCCTTACAAAGTCAGGTCAAGTAGAACTTTTTATTTTGTCCTCACCGACTTGGCTCCTTTGGTGTCGTAATCCCTTACAAAGTCAGGTCAAGTAGAACAGACAGCACAACAGACCGCTCCTCCTCTTCATATTGCGTCGTAATCCCTTACAAAGTCAGGTCAAGTAGAACACAAGAGATGACTTTAGTAAACAGCGGAAATTCCAGTGTCGTAATCCCTTACAAAGTCAGGTCAAGTAGAACGCAAGCAACCGCGACAAAACCACACCTTCGCGCAACGTCGTAATCCCTTACAAAGTCAGGTCAAGTAGAACTGTCTGTGTTCTCTTCCGTTGTTTTCCCGGAAACAGGTCGTAATCCCTTACAAAGTCAGGTCAAGTAGAACACATCGTAAAAATCGCTTTTGCCTGCGTACAAGCGGCAGTCGTAATCCCT
>CAMNHX010000119.1 GCA_946539945.1 uncultured Desulfobulbus sp.
TGCCTTGGCTGCCAGAAGCGCCTGATTGGCGGAGAACACCAGGGTGACATTGGTCTTGATGCCTTCGGCGGTCAGGATTTTGACTGCCTTCAGTCCCTCTTCCAGCATGGGAATCTTGATAACAATGTTGTCCGCGATTTTGGCCAGTTCACGGGCTTCCTGGACCATGCCTTCAGCCTCCAGACTGACCACCTCCGCGCTGACCGGGCCTTCAACGAGGCTGCAGATTTCCTTCAGTATCTCGAGAAAGGGGCGGGACTCTTTGGACACCAGAGAGGGATTGGTTGTCACGCCGTCAACCATGCCCAATGCGAGCGCCTTTTTGATCTCGTCCACATTGGCGGTATCAATGAAAAACTTCATGCCTCATGCTCTCCCTTGTGTAGAAATTTCTGGCGACACTCTTCACTGCAAAAATACTGGATCATACCGGACCGGCTCACTGTCAGGGCCTCCTGGCGGGGAATGAAGCGGTGGCAGACCGGATCTTCCTCCAGGATGTCTTCAATAGGTTGGGCAGTGTTGTGCGCTTGCGAAACACGGCTGCCGCTTCCCAGATACTTGCGCAGGCGCAGACCGACATAGGCGGCCAAAGCGCCCAGCGCCAGCAGGCGTGGCAGGATCATGGCGCATACCTCCGTAGCAGATGCGGAACAGGATTGCACCAGAAAAATGTGGTGCGGATTTCCTATTATAGCCGGGTAAAGAACTTTGTCTAAACAATTCAGCGTTCAGACACCAAGGAGCAGCGAGAGTATTCTGGCAACCTGAAACTGGATACACCGGGCAAAGCATCACTTTAAGGAAGTCTGTTGGGATTTCCGGGCAGTATGGAGCTACATCTGTTCACAGGAGAACACCCACGCGCACGCTCTTCCATCCAAGCGGCAAGCACTGCGGTTCGAGACTGCCTTACCGGGATAGAAACAAGAAAAAACTATTATTCTAGATTTCATGTGTTATAGTATAAGACACGGGGCTGTTCACTGCTGACCGGGTAGAACAGCAAGCCATACCCTTCAAGGCACGGGAGGAAAACGTGAATCCTCTTGCCTTTTCCCCTGTTTCCCCAAACCACAAACACAGGAGCTTGCATGGAAACAAGACAACCCTTGTCCCGCGAGGCTGCGCAGGCGGCAGTGGCGCGGATTGAAGCCTTTCGGGAAGAACTGGCCCGGCTGGACAAGGCAGGCGTGTTGCGCCTGAACCCTGAACAGCGGCAGGCTGTGGACCAGCATCAGGCAGCGCTGCTTGCCCAGTGGCGGCAACGTTTTGACGTGGACACTGAAAACCGCGAGCGCCAGTTGAGCTGGGGCATGAAGGTCGCCTCCTTTCTGGCGGCGCTGGCGCTGTCTGCGGCGGTCTTCTTCCTTTGTTACCAGTTTTGGGGGCAGATTCCCACAGCAGCGCAAGCAGCCTTGCTCTTCCTCTTTACCCTTGCCACGAGCCTTGCCAGCCTGCACTGCGCGGCCCGTGAGCAGTCCAGCTACTTTGCCAAGCTCTTTGGCATGATTGCCTGTGTCTGCTTTGCCCTGAACATGAGCCTTTTGGGCCGTATGTTTAACCTGACGCCCCGCCCCACAGTCTTTCTGGTCTGGTCAGGCTTTGCCTTTCTTTTGGCCTATGCCTGCGAGGCCCGGCTTCTGCTGGCTGTGGGTATCTGTGCGCTCTCTGCCTGGCTGGGCGCACAGACCGGCACCTTCTGGGGGATGTACTGGCTGGGCTTTGGCCAGTACCCGGAAACCTTTTTCCCGGCTGCTCTTGCGCTCTTTGGGCTTTCCCTCATCCCGCACTACAGACAGCCTGATTTTCCGCCTGCCTATCGCGTTTGGGCGCTCCTGTTCTGGTTTCTGCCTGTGCTTCTGCTCTCCCATTGGGGAGAGGGCAGCCTCTTTCCCATGAGCCACAGGTTTGTGGAATACTTGTACCAGCTTACCGGCTTTGCCAGCGCCGCCCTGCTGATGGTCTTGGGCATCAGGCACGGCTGGCCGGAGACAGTGAAAACCAGCGTGGTCTTTTTCACGCTCTTTCTCTACACCAAATTTTTTGACTGGTGGTGGGACTGGATGCCCAAGTCCCTGTTTTTTCTGGTGCTTGGTTTGGCGGCACTGCTGGCCCTGCTGATCTTGCGCCGCCTGCGCCGTCTGCATCCACACGCAAGGGAGGTACAGCCATGAAAACCTTGTCCCTGAAAACCGTGTTTGTCTGTCTGTGGACTGCTCTGGACAGCTTCCTGCAAGACAGGGCCATGTTCCCGAAACAGCAACGTATCCGGCGCTTGGGTTTCGCAGTGCTGCTTCTGATTCTTACCGTGAACACGGTGATCCTGATTCGGGTAGCCTGGAATCGGCTGGGTGAACCTGAAGCAGAACTGACACTGTCTGGGCGGGAATTTTCTACGCGAAACGGGCTTTTTGATGAAGCCAGTGGTCGCTTTGTCCGGCTGAAGATAGGGAAAACAAACGACTGGCTGGACGCGGTAAAACTGCGCAGTCTGGGCTTGGATGAGAAGCCTGCTTCCGCACACCGCTCTCGCGAGCGGGAAGTCTTGTTGGTCTTGGAACTGGATGGCCCGACCCATGCCCGTGCGCTTGCTGCACAGAAAAAACTGGTGATCCAGGCCCGTGAAGAGCTGCAGCGTGCGGATGCGGTGCTGACTGGTCTTGACCCAGAAGCCGCGCCAGAGGCGCTGACCCAGGCACAAAAGAACAGGAAAAGGGCAGCAGAAAGGCTTGAGAACACAGAAAGAGGGCTTCTGGTGAAACAAAACGAGGATTCCCGGCTCTATCTCGTGGATGCAGGGCTTGAGGTTCAGGCACTGCGGCAACGCTACCCTGACCGCAGTCGCTACGCGCTTGTGCCGGGCACTATGCGGGTCTGGTGGGACAGGGAGGGCAAGGCGCATCCCTCAAGCAGTCTGGAATTGCGGGACATCTTTGTGCCCCTGCGTTTTGCGGAGATCTTTGCGCGGATTGACAAGCTCCAAGGAGAGGAGAAAGCGGCAGCTCGCCTGCAACTGGCCTTTGGCAAGCGCCTGGAGCCTTGGGTCAGGGACTTGCAACCCGGCAAGTGATCTTGTCCAAGAACGCACAGAAAGGCAGGCTCTTCAAAAGAGCCTGCCCTGAACCTGCTGATTCAGCGCAGCTACCAGTTGCCGATGCCCCGCCGGGAAGGGATAGTCTGCCAGCGTATTGCTGTCTGCCCAGACAAAGCGGGAGGCGGCGGTCAGAACCGGATCCGGCCCCTGGCCCGCAGCCAGACGGCAGAGGAAACTGTGCAGCGTGACTCGATAACGGGTGTAGTGGTGCACCACTGTCCGAAAGGGCGCTTCAATCTCAACCAGCCAGCCGGTTTCTTCCCGGATTTCCCGGCGTACCGTTTCTTCCGGTGTTTCGCCTGGCTCCATCTTGCCGCCCGGAAATTCCCACAACCCGCCCCACACGTCCTCTGGTAGGCGCTGCTGGATGTACAGTCGCCCCTGGGACCGGAGAATGCCGCAGGCCATAACAATGTCAATCCGTTCAGGCCGCTTGGGCAACACAGGGCGCTGCCCAACCGTGTTCCGCTGTCGCGCCAGACAGGCGCTGTGGAGCGGACAGCCCAGGCAAAGCGGCTTTTTGGGCGTGCAGACCCGCTCCCCAAACTCCATCAGCGCCTCGTTACAGTTTCGGGCTGCAAGCGGATCCAGAAAACGTGCGGCCAGTTCGCGCAACACAGTTTGACCAGCCTTGCCCCTGACCGGGATCTCCAAATCAAAAAACCGGGCAAAAAGGCGCTCCACATTGGCGTCAACCAGCGGCACAGGTTGATTGAAGCCAATGGACAGAATGGCTGCTGCCGTATAGGAACCAATACCCGGCAAGGCCAGAAGCGCCTTTTCGTCTGCCGGAAGCTGGCCACCGTATTGGGCCACAAGCTGCTGCGCCGCCCGGTGCAGATTCCGCGCCCGGCTGTAATAGCCCAGACCTTCCCAAGCCTTCAGCACGGTCTGCTCCGGAGCAGCGGCCAAGGCTGTCGCATCAGGAAACTGTCGCATCCAGCGAACAAAGTATTCTGCCGCCCGATCCAGCTGGGTCTGTTGCCCCATGATTTCAGCGATCCATATTTCATAAGGCGCATAGTCCCGCCGCCAGGGCAGGGAGCGTCGGCTGTGCGCAAACCAGTCCAGCACCTGTTTGCGCAGGACAGCCAGTTCCTGATCTGTAGGCTTGTGCGTCATGACTCTTTCCCGGGAAAAATATTTTGGCTTTGCCTTCTTGCCGGATGTGGTAAACAGGCAAGCCCGTATTCCTGTTTCCATGTTGAGGTTCAAAGTATGTCTTTTGCGTTTTTCCGCAAACTGGTGGCCCCAAAAATGCTGGTGTCCTTTTTGATGGGCTTTGCCTGCGGTCTGCCTTTGCTGCTTTCCGGTCAGGTCTTGCAGGCCTGGATGCACGATGAGGGTGTGAATCTGAAGGTGATTGGTTTGTACGCGCTGGTGGGACTGCCCTACACCTGCAAATTCCTCTGGGCACCTGTGTTTGACCGCTTCATTCCGCCCTTTCTGGGGCGTCGCCGGGGCTGGCTCTTGATAGCGCAGATACTTCTGGCGCTCTCGCTTGCCGGTCTGGGGCAGTGCGATCCGGCAGCCATGCCCTGGATGGTGGCGCTGATGGCAGCCCTGGTCACATTTTTTTCTGCCTCCCAGGACATTGTGGTGGACGCCTACCGCCGGGAAGACCTCAAGGATGAGGAACTGGGCGCGGGCAGTTCGCTCTACATCAGCGGCTACCGTTTGGGGATGCTTTTGGCGGGTGGTGGTGGACTCATGCTTGCCGACCTGCTGCCTTTTTCACAGGTGTATCTGGTGATGGCAGTGCTCATGGCTGCCAACGCAGTGGTGACCCTGCTGTGTCAGGAGCCGCCGATGGACCAGGGCAGACCGCAGAATTTCCGGGAAAGTATTGTAGAACCGTTTTGCGACTATTTCCGGCAGGACAGAGCCTTGCTCATTCTGCTGTTCATTCTGCTGTACAAGCTCGGCGACCAGATGGCCACAGCCATAACCACGCCTTTTTATCTGGATCTGGGTTTCACCAAAACCGAGGTAGGCGCAGTGGTCAAGCTCTTTGGCACCTGGGCTGTGATTCTGGGCGGCCTTGCAGGCGCGGCTGTGATGCTGCGCATTGGCACAATCAAGGGGCTTTGGCTCTTCGGCTTTTTGCAGATGGCCTCCATTCCGGGTTTCTTCGTCCTGGCCTTCATTGGGCACAGTGTGTCTGCTTTGGCAGCGGTCATTGCCTTTGAAAACCTGACCGGTGGCATGGGCACTGCAGCCTATACCGCTTACATGGCCAGCCTCACCAACAAACGCTTTACAGCCACACAGTACGCGCTTTTAACCAGCATCATGGGCGTGCCGCGGGTTATCATTGCCGCGCCCTCTGGCTGGCTTGCCAACACGATGGGTTGGCCCGGATTTTTCCTGTTCTGCACTGCGCTGGCTGTGCCGGGGCTTTTGCTCTTGCCCATTGTGGCTCCGTTGAAGAGGCAAGGTAATTGAAGATTTGCAAAATTTTCCTGTTTTGACCTTCTCCCTGTCTGAAGGCAGGAGATACCTACCGCGTTCAGACAGACTTGGGACCAGACCTGAATCACTTCAAGGCTTCCTGCTGCTGGAGGCCTAAAAACACCGCAAAAGGGCAATACTGCGGAAAGCAGGGAGATTTCCACTCTGACCCAATCGCGTCTTTAGGGAACCTTGAAAAATTCAAAATCGGCGCTCATCCGCGCAGGTAAAGTTGAGGA
>CAMNHX010000120.1 GCA_946539945.1 uncultured Desulfobulbus sp.
GATCTCCTGAACTAACGGCAGATCGCGGCAGTCTGCGGCAACGCAAATTTTCTGAAGACGGGCCGCCGGATCAGGGGCGAGCGGAAACTGTGGCGTCATGGGCATGGTGGTGGGCTGGTGAGTGGTAGGCAGGACGGACAGGGAGGACAGACACAATCCGGCTTTTCCTCAAAGTGCGCGGTCTTGCGTGGCTTTACTCCGCTTCTGACCAAGTTGTGCGAAAGCCCTGCCTTGCAGGGCAGGAGAGAAGGTCTTGCTTTGGCCTTTCTTGTCTTTCCTTGGATTTCGTGCTATATCTTCTCCTTTTGGCGGCAGAATATGCCGTGTCCTGTGGAGAGACAGTGACAGTCTCCTTGCAGCAGGATCCTGCCCCGGGTGAATCGGGTCAAGGCCGATTCAGGGCGGGTATAACCTTGAGGCCAGACTGTTTCGCCCGGCATTCAGGCCGCCGTCTCTGCCGCGCTCCGGCGGCACTTCACTGCTCTTGCAGCCAAGCCATGTTTACCGATATTCTCATCAACGCCACGCCCTACGAGAACCGCATCGCCCTGATGGAAAACGGTGTGCTCAAGGAGTTTTACATCGACCGACCGGCGCAAAAGGGTCTGATTGGCAATATCTATCTGGGACGGGTGGTCCGGGTCCTGCCGGGCATTGACGCTGCCTTTATCGACATCGGGCTGGATCGCACCGGCTTTCTCTATGTGGATGAGGCTGTGTATTCCCTGTCCACCTGCTACCGCCACCTGCACCCGGACCAGAAGAAGCTGTTCAGCGTGCCTGCGGAGTTTCCCCACGACCTCACCATAGACAAGATCGTGCATGAAGGACAGCAAATTCTGGTACAGATCGCCAAGGAGCCGATTGGGTCCAAGGGTGCCCGCCTGACCTGTAACGTCACGCTGCCCTGCCGCAATCTGGTCTATATGCCGCTCACCGATCATATCGGGATTTCCCGCAAGATTGAAGACGAGACCATCCGGCAGGAGATGCGCGACCGACTGGAAGAACTGCGCCCGCCCGGAGCCGGTTTCATCATGCGCACTGTGGCTGAAAACACCGGCAGTGAAGAGCTGGAAGCTGACATGGCCTTTCTGCTCCAGCTCTGGAGTGATATTCTGTCCCGGTCCCGGCGAACGCACGCGCCAGACCGCATCTACGAAGACCTGGACATGATCCTGCGCACAGTGCGGGACTTTTTCAACGACAACGTAAACGAGGTGGTGACTGACAACCGCGACGTTTTCGCCCAACTCGGGTCCTATGCCCGGAACTTCATCCCGCACCTGGAAGACAAGATCCGCTATTACAACGGCGAAGTGCCGCTCTTTGAGCGCTACGGCATTGAGTCAGACATCAACAGTGCGCTGGAAAAAAAGGTCTGGCTGCGCTCCGGCGGCTATATCATCATAGAGCCAACCGAAGCGCTCACCGTGATTGACGTGAACACGGGGCGCTACGTCCATGCCCACGATCTGGCAGCCACCATCTTCCGCACCAACATGGAGGCAGCGCAGGAAATCGCCCACCAGATCCGGCTGCGCAACATCGGCGGCATCATCATCATTGACTTCATTGACATGGAGGACGAGGCTGAACGTGAAGCACTGGGCCAGGCCCTGGAAGAGGCTGTTCGGGGCGACAAGAGCAAGATCAACATTCTGAAGGTCTCGGAATTCGGGCTGGTACAGATGACCCGGAAGCGCACTTCTGAAAGCATCACCCAGACCATGTGCGAGCCGTGCTTCTACTGCGGCGGCAACGGCCTGTTGAAGTCCCGCCGGACCATCTCCCACGAGATCTTCCGCAAGATCAGCCGGGACGCACCCAAGATCGGCGGGGCCAGCGTGACCATCAAGGTCAACCCCCGGGTCGCTGACATGCTGCTGAACGAGGAAACCCACGGCATCCGGCATCTGGAAAACGAGACAGGCAAGCATTTGACCATTGTCCCTGTTCCTGAAATGCATATCAAGCGGTATGACATTATCTGGAACGAGTAACTTTTTCTTTTTCCGTAAACTGTTATGGCACAGAAGCATCTTGGCGCACGCAAAGGCGTCGGTTTTTTGCGCATCCTGCTGTATTCCCTTTTGGTGCTGCTGCTGGTTGCAGCGCTTCTCGCGGCATGGTTTCTCTTTGAGATGGAAAAGCCGCTTGTTGAACTGGGCCGGGACATCAAGGTTCTGGGCGGACAGGTGGACCTGCCGGTGACAGTCCGGGACCAGAAAAGCGGTCTCTCGCTCATCACCGTGACCCTGAAGCAGGGCGAGAAGGAGGAGGCGGTCTTTACGCGCCACTTTCCCAGTCAGGGCTGGTTCAGCAAGACTGGTCCCAACGAGTTTTCCGAAAAGGTGGTGATCAAGGCCAAGGAGTCCGGCTTCACGGAAGGCCCGGCAGAGCTGACAGTGGAGGCCCACGATCACTCGCTGATGGGCTTTTTCCGGGGAAACCGCAGGGCAGTCACGGTTCCGGTTACAGTGGACACCACAGCCCCCCAGGTGCATCTTCTTGGTCCCAAGCGGTCCATCCAGCCGGGCGGCAGCGCCTCTGTTGTGTATTCGGTGTCCGAGACCCCAGCCCGGCACGGTGTGCGCATTGGCGGTGTTTTTTTTCAGGGCTATCCTTCCCAAAAACCGGGCGTCTATGTGAGCCTCTTTGCCCTGCCCTGGAACGCCAAGGAGCTGGGCAAGCCTGTGGTCCAGGTCTGGGATGCGGCAGGCAATGAGAACAGTGTCAAGCTGGATCTCGTCTTCAAGCCGCGTCGGGAAAAGCACGACACCATCCGTTTGAGCGACGCCTTTTTCGAGGCCAAGTTGCCGGAGTTCAGGCAACGCTACCCGGAGATGAAGGGTACACCGCTGGACCAGTATCTGTATGTGAATCGCACTGTGCGCAAGCAAAACGTTGCCAAGGTGGAGGATATCTGCTCCAAGTCTGAACCGGAACAACTCTGGCAGGACCGCTTTGTGCGGATGCCGGGTGCAGGTCGGGCTGGCTTTGCCGACCAGCGAACCTATATGTATCAGGGCAAGGGCGTGGATGAGCAGACCCATCTGGGGGTTGACCTTGCCTCTGTTGCCCGGGCAGAGGTCAAGGCAGCCAATCGGGGCAAGGTGGTCTTTGCCGACTATCTGGGGATCTTCGGCAACATGGTAATCTTGGATCACGGTCAGGGGTTGTTCAGTCTCTACGCCCACCTGTCAGACATTGTCGTGCCACTGGGCGCAGTACTGGAAAAGGAGCAGCTCCTGGGGCATTCCGGGATCAGCGGCATGGCAGGTGGGGATCACCTCCACTACGGAATGCTGGTTGGGGGGGTCTTTGTCACCCCGGTGGAATGGTGGGATCAGCGCTGGATTGCCAACAACATCATGACTGTTTTGGATGAAGAAGAGCCTTGAACCGTCCTGGGCGGAGCGCCTGTTGCGGCCCCCTCTGCTCCTGTACAGCTATATTGCGGCAGAGTTTCTTGCGCCTTTTTTCGCAAGTTTTGTACTGCTTTACGCCATCTTTTTTCTGGTCCAGCTCATTCCGCTGCTGGAAGTGGTCCTGGTCCTGCGCATCGGCATGGCGGACTTCATCCGCCTGATCGCCTACCTCTTTCCTCACATGCTGCTCTACATCATCCCCATGGCCAGCATGGCCGGGGTGATCATCGGTTTTTCCCGGTTGGCGAATGACCGGGAAATGCTGGCCTTCAAGGCCTGCGGCGTGAGTCTGCGCCAGATGCTGCCGCCGGTTCTGGTGGTTTCGGCAGTGATTGCCAGCGTGACCGGCTACTTTTCCGTGAAGCTGATTCCCTTGGGCGAGCAGTCTGCCAAGCAGCTCATGTTCCAGCTTGCCCGGGAAAAGATCGACAAAGGGCTGAAGGAGCGCGAGTTTACCGAAGCGCTGGGTGATATTGTGGTCTATGTGGATGACATTGACGAGCAGCAGAACTGGCATGGGGTCTATGTGTCAGACGTGCGCGGGCGGGTGCAGCCCCTGATTACCGTGGCCCGTTCAGGCTGGCTCCGTTCGGATGTGGAGCGGATGCAGGTGCTGGTTGAGCTTGAAAACGGGACCCTGCACAACCTGGAGGGCGAGGACAGCCAGGTTTTGCGCTTCAAGCGCTATCGCCTGCAAGTTCCCCTGAACACGCCGGGGGGCGAGAGCATGACCAGACTGGGCCGCAGTGCCATGAGTCAGAGCCAGCTCCTGCAGGCGGCCCGGGAAGCCGGGGACCAGAGCAAGGAAGGCTTGAGCTATCTGGTCACCTTTCACCACCGCTTGAGTATGCCAGTGGGCTGCTTCATTTTGAGCCTGATAGGTTTACCGCTGGCGCTTCAGGCCGGGCCAGGTCGCCGGGCTGTGGGCATACCTCTGGGGCTGGCGGTCTTTGTAGGCTATTATGCGGCTTTTACCACAGCCAAGGTCCTGTGCGAGGACCGCATGATGCCGGTCATGCTGGGCATGTGGCTGCCCAATATCCTGTTTTTCCTCTTTGCCCTGTACTTTCTCTGGCGTGTTGATCAGGAACGCCCCCTTTTGCCGGAGCGTCTCCACACAGCACTGGCCTTGCACAGCAACCGCTTGCTCTTGCCGCTTTGGCGCTGGATCAGACGGCACAGCGCCGCCCTGCTGCGCCTGATTTTGGGGCGTCGCCTGCGCCCGGCATCCCTGCCGGAGGAGGGCGAGGGTCTGCTCATTCATGCCCAGGTCAGCACCCGCACCTTTCACTTCCCGGAATGCGCCCAGTACCGGTCGCCCCAGTGTCGACTGGAGTTCAAGGACGCCAAAGTGGCCCAAAACGCGGGCTTTCACCCCTGCGAGTTCTGCGCCAAACTGATGGAGGAAGGGCAGCGCTGAACCTTCACTCTCCCAGGACCTTGCGCACGATCATGTCCTGGGTAGCGAAATCCGGGCTGGGTTCCTTCCAGCTGATGAACTGCTTGACCACCCGATTGAATGCGCCATTGTCCGCCTTGCACTGATCGCAGATGGATTCGGCCTGATCCCGGTACATGATGATCTTGCTGGCTGGATCGCCGTGGATGTCCACAGCGGCCATTTTCCGGCAGCCGCAGTCCAGTCGGATGACCGCCACACCCACAGCTTCCGGGCTGCCTTCCAGAATGCCTGCCACCATGGCCTGCTCACTTTGTTCTGTGGTGTGTGTAGCCTTGGTGTTTGTCATGGTCTTCTCTCCTGTTTGTCTTGAAAAGCGTTCTTCCCGTGACGCTTGCCGCCTTGTCCCTCAGAATCTCCACAGATTCACCGTTTTCCTGCTCCTGAAAAACACAGTGGTTCCTCGCAGTATCGAGTGGGTAGGGAGAACTTGAGTTTTGCGCCAAGGAGGGAGATCATAGTGATGAGGTTCCTTGTCGTCCGGTAGCCTTACGCCCGTGATCTGGCCGCCTGAATCAGGCTGTTCATACCTTCCAGAAAACCATTCATTGCTCAACCAGGAACTGAACCATCGCAAAATCCCCTCCCAATGCCGCCGGATGGTCGCCGTCGCACGCTTCATCGGCTCAAGCCGGTTGTGCCTCGCCCAGAAGCACCAACACCTTGACCTCCTCCCCCGCCTGAAGGCGGGGGATTCCTACCGCGTTCAGGAGCAAAACAACACCCCTGAATCACTTCGATGGGTTCCTGCTGCTGGCGGCATGACTGCACCACTCACTTCACAGGCGATCCGGGCAAGTCCTGCCCTTAAAATGTTCATTGCACCGACAAGATCGGCGTTTT
>CAMNHX010000121.1 GCA_946539945.1 uncultured Desulfobulbus sp.
CTGATGCCAGCGGCTGGTACGGCTCCTGCGGGTATTTCATCCCAGAAGGGCAAAATTCTAAAATGAAAACGGAAACGCTCTAACGTCTAATTGCGAAAATTCTTGACTGAATCAGAGAGTTGCGCACCTCTGATTTCCCTCTTCTTCCAGACAAAGGGGTGAGTTGTTTCGTTGTAGGCATCCTGAAATGCCTTGATGTGGGCCGCAAGTTCTGCGGTATCCGTAACGCTTGCTCCCCGCAACGCCCCCAACTTCAAAATGCCGAACCAAATCTCAACCATATTCAGCCAACTCGCACTGGTAGGCGTGTAATGAAAAAAAACATTCGGATGTGCCGAAAGCCATTTCCCATGACGCTTGTGATGGCTGTGATTGTCCATAATCACGTGATATTCCGTCGTCTCTGATGCGGGAAAACCGGCAAGAACACTCTCCAAAAAGGACAAAAAACCAACCTTGACCTTGCTCTTCTCGGATGAAGGCGTCGTCTGTGCATGAATCCCCCCGGTCGCCACCTCCAAGGCCGCAAACAGGTTCAAGATGCCGTGCTGCTTGTAGCTGCTTTCATACCCCTGCACCAAATGCTTGTCCGAACTCACCGCATAGCCGCATCGCCTCTCTAGGGTCTGAATATTAGGCTTCTCATCCACACAAAACACCACGGCGTTTTGGGGGGGCGCCAAGTACAAACCCACCACATCCGCTGCCTTGGCCGCAAACTCCGGCTCCGTGCTGATGCACCAAGAACGCCTGCGGGCAAGCGTAATGCGCTGACCACGCAGAAATCGCCATATCGCATGTTTGGAATACCCGGTTGCCTGTGCGAGAAGGGAACCCGTCCAAACAGCGTGCCCGGCGGGTGGTTGCTCCTCAAGTTGACGTAAAATGGTCTCTCGAAACTGATCGGTATATTGACTCGGTCGCCCACTCCGGGGTTGATCACGCAGACCGTCAAGGCCGTGGGCAATATACCGGTCACGCCAGAGGCTCACCGTTTGTTGCGTGACCTTGTTGAGAGCCGCTGTTTCGGCAAGGCTTTTGCCCTCCATACAGTGAAGGACAATTTGCACTCTCAAATATTGCCCCGCCGGTTGATTCCTGTTTTTCAGGAGACCTTCGAGCCACAAACGTTCCTCTTCCGAAGCGATGATCTGTTTTGTCGGGCGTCCCATCGGATACCTCCTCTTTTCCGGGAAAAATGGAGAATACCTTGTGATGGGTAATTTTGCAACTAGACATTAGTGAAAATGCGCTGGAAGAACTGTTAAACCCCTTCAAGCTCTTGGTCGCACTTGTTCCGACTCTCGTTTTTTTTACGTTCCGCCTCCCAAGCCTGCTGTAGGGCTATGGCCAGTTGCGCAGGGCAAGATGTGGGCTTGTTTTCGCAGCGAACGTCCCGTACCCGCTCAATAACCGTCTCAAGATCCATGCCTGCCACAAGTTGTGACAGTCCCTTGAGGTTGCCGTCGCAACCACCGACAAAACGCACCTGTTTGATGACGCGCCCTTCCAGCTCCACACTGATGCTTCTAGAGCAGACTCCCCTGGTTTTGTAGATATATATGCCCATATTCCTGTCCTTTTGAAGTGTATCGCCGCCTTGCCGAAGAGAGAGCCAGAACGTGCGATCGTGCGGCTCGCTATAATAAGGCTGTCTCCTCTCTCTGCCAAGGTTGCCGTGCGATTCAGGGATGGGAGGACACTGTTCTGGACAACAGTCCGATCCTCCAAGGTGTACAAGGTGGCAAGCGTTTTTTGAAAATCTCTCCAAAAGCAGGTAAAACGCTCCGCCAAGTTGGCGGAACGGCAGGTTCTGGACAGTGTGGACTTGCACGCCAATGCCGCTTCAAGAGGAGGGATACCATGAGAATCTGGCTTATTGTCCTGTTTTTGATCCTGCCGCTGCTGGCGACAGACACTGCGCCTGCCGCAGACAGCTTCACCGGTTTGTATGAGGGCGAGTACTGGACTCCAGAGACTGCACCGGGTCAGGGCACGTTCCTGCAAGTCTATGGTCCGGGTGGTCGCCGGAAGGTCTTTGCCTGCAAAACGGACCAGAGAGAGGCCCTGCGCGGCAAAATAGGGCTTCAGATTACAGTGCGGTATCACAGGGAAGCAGGGAGCAGACAGCTCTTTGTGGACGAGGTCCTTGCGCCGGACACTGAAGGAGACCGGGAACTGAACTTCAGCCGGGAACGCGCCTTCATGGGTCATGATCCAGAGGCTGCCAACCGTATTGGCCTCTGGTACGAGAAGGGCAAGCGCGGTCTGCCAGTTGATCCTGAACAGGCTGTGCAATGGTATCGGATAGGCGCGGACCCGCCCTTTCCCGAAGGAGATCGTCCGCCCTGTGCGCTGGCCATGCTGCATCTGGGAGACTGCTATCGCCGGGGCTTTGGCGTGGCACAGGACGGCAAACAGGCATTTTTCTGGTTTCAGAAGGCGGTTGACGCAGGCCATGCGGGCGGAATTGAAGCCCTGGCCGAATGCTGGCGGGACGGCGTGGGCGTGCCGGTCAACAGGCAAAAGGCTGCCGAGCTTTTCCGCAAGGCGGCCAGCTTTGGCCGCAAGAGCGCGGCCCTCAAGTTGAAAGAGCTGGAGGGCCATTGATTCTTCCAGATCGAATTTTTTTGGTCGAATCACTCCTGCTCAAAGATCCTGCAAGACAAGATCAGGTTGACAAGAGCGTTTTTCCGGTCTTCCAATGCCTGTTCGACTTGTGCGGTGAAGCATCGAAAAAATCCAGAACAGAGAAACGATGCAGCACAAACAGCTCCCTCACCAAAGCGGGCGGCCCCGGCTTTTTGCAAGGTATTTGCAGGCGTTTATGGTATAAGAACCTCTTTTCGTCATGCCCACACTTTTCGGGTCTTTGTCTTACAACTTGTTGAAAATGCTGCATAAACTCATCAGGATACCATGCTGCAGGAACTGCGCATCCGCAATCTGGCGCTGATTGACCAGCTCAACCTGTCCTGGCCTGCCTCGGAGCCTGGCCTGACCGTACTCACCGGCGAAACCGGCGCAGGCAAGTCCATTATTTTGCAGGCCCTGAATCTGCTCACCGGAGGCCGGGGCGCGGGGGCCTGGGTGCGCGAGGGCTGCGATCAGGCCAGCATTGAGGCTGTGTTTGCCGTGGCTGCGGACAATCCGGTTTTGCCCCGGCTCTTGGAAGAACACGGTCTGGAAGCAGATGCCAGTGGGCTGTGCATTGTGCGGCGGAGCCTGTCCAAAGAGGGGCGTTCCCGCCTCTTTGTCAACGATCAGAGTATGACTGCCAAATTTGCCGCTGAATTGAGCAGCCATCTGGTCAACATTGCAGGCCAGCATGACCAACAGCAGCTCTTACAGGCCAAAAGCCATCTGGATTTTCTGGACAGCTACGGCGAACTCTCTGGCTTGAGGACCCGCTATGCAGCCAGCTATGCCGCCTTCCGCGAGGCCAGGGCTGCTCTACAGACCCTGAAGGAGCGCGAAGCTGGCAAGGAGCGGGAGCGCGAATTTTTGCGGCTGCAAGTGGAGGAGATCCAGAAAATCCAGCCCGAACCTGGTGAGGACGAGGCGCTCATCCGCGAGCGCGATCGTTTGAAGTCCTCGGAGGCGCTTTTGGAGCACATGAACGGCGCGGAACGCCAGCTTGGCGAGGCGGAAAACCTGCTGGTCACGGTCAAAAAGCAGCTTGAGCAGGCTGCCGCTTTGGATGCTGACCTGACTCCCCTGGCTGAACGGGTCTCTGCCGCAGGCTTTGAGGTGGAAGACCTGGCTGCTGCTGTGGACAAGTACCTGAACCAGTTGCCCACAGACACCAGTCGTCTGGAAAGCATTGCGGCCCGCTTGGGCGATCTTAAGCAGTTGCAGCGCAAGTTCGGGCCTACGCTGGACGAGGTTCTGGCCTTTGCTGAAAAGGCGACCCGGGAACTGGACATTCTGGACAACATGGACGCGGAGATCCACCGGGCTGAAAAGGCAGAGGCGCGTTTGCAGGCCCAGGCCGAGGCAGATGCGGCAGTCTTGAGCCAAGCCCGGCAGGAGGCGGCTGTCCGGCTCTCTGCCCGCATGGAGGCTGAACTGGACTCTTTGAACTTTGTGCAGGCGGTCTTTCAGGTGGCGCGGCACGAGGCAGCCCAGCTTGGTCCCACAGGCCGGGATGAGGTGGAGTTTCTCTTTTCCGCCAATCCCGGTGAACCGGTGAAGCCCTTGGCGCGAATTGTCTCTGGCGGCGAGTTGTCGCGGATGCTTTTGGCCATGAAGTGCCTGCTTGCCCGGCGCGACGCGGTGGATACCGTGATCTTTGACGAGATCGACACCGGTATTGGCGGTCAGACCGCTGAAGCGGTGGCGGAAAAGATCGGTGAACTGGCCGGGCATCATCAGGTTTTGTGCATTACGCACCTGCCCCAGATTGCAGCCCGGGCAGACCTGCATTTCCGGGTGGAAAAGGCGGTGTCTGGTGGCCGCACCACAACCGGCATCACCCAACTGGACGAAGAGGAACGGCAGGCAGAACTGGCCCGAATGCTGGACGGTGAGCAGGCCAGCGCAGAAACCCATGCCTATGTCCGCGAACTCTTGGCCCGCAAGGCGGCTAGGAGCAGTAGAGCATGAGTCGGGCACTGGTTCTGTTTTCCGGGGGACTGGACTCCATTCTGGCAGCGCGGCTTCTGATGGTGCAGGGCGTGGAGGTGCTGGCCCTGCGTTTTGTCACCCCCTTTTTTGCCGCAGACGTGGGCGACCCGGAACGCTACGCTGCAGCCATACGGAAAAAGTACGGGATTCCTGTGCTGGTGCGCGATTTGAGCCACGACTTTATGGGCGTTTTACGCGCTCCGGCCCACGGTTTTGGGCGCAACTTCAACCCCTGCATTGACTGCAAGATCCTGATGCTCCGCAAGGCCCGTGAACTCTTGGCTGAACTGGGCGCGGACTTTCTGGCCACAGGCGAGGTTCTGGGGCAGCGGCCCATGTCCCAGCGTCGGGACGCCATGCGGAGTATTGAGCGCGAGTCTGGTTGCGAGGGGCTGCTGTTGCGGCCTCTTTGCGCCCAGTTGATGCAGCCCACAGAACCAGAGCAGAAGGGATTGGTGGATCGCGAGCGACTGGGTTCTCTGTCTGGTCGGGGCCGCACAGGCCAGCAGCAACTGGCCGCGTCTCTGGGCATCACCGAATACCCTGCACCCGCAGGCGGCTGTCTCTTGACAGACGTGAATCTTTGCGCCCGTTTCCGGCATTTTGCGCCCGGCATTTTCAACCTGTCCAGCGTGGAGATGCAGGTGGAGAGTTTCCGGCTCTTGCTCTTTGGTCGTCACTTTGCGCCTGGACCGGGCCTATGGCTGACTCTGGGGCGTGATCAGGGGGAGAATGACCGGCTTGCCGCCCTGCGCGAGCCAGAAGACTGGCTTTTGACCACGGTCGAGCGCCCTGGGCCTTTGGGATTGTTGCGCTCTCTGGGAGGCACATTGACAGAGGCGTCCCTGACAGCGGCTGCCGGACTGGTTCTGCGTTATGCCAAAAAGGTGAACGGCAGGGCAGAGCCTGGTCTGGTACGGATAAGAGGCAAGGGGTTTGAACGGGAATCCTGTTTTGCCCCGCTTGACGAGGAATCGGCGCAGGAGCTGCAAGGCGTTCAGGAGACGGTTAGAGGCAGAACCTGTCCTGATTAGGGGGTGTTTACACAAGTGTAACATTCTGATAACATTCAAAAAATCTCCA
>CAMNHX010000122.1 GCA_946539945.1 uncultured Desulfobulbus sp.
GGCGGCAGGACATAGCGGTGTCAGCCTGTGGAGAGATAATGAGAGCCTTTGGGAAGAGGGGCTTGGTTCGCAACCGTAAAATTCCCCACATTGGGGAATCTTGCGGCGAAAACCAAGCCTTTTTCCTCTGGGCAGTCTCGTTGAAGCAGGAACCCACCGAAGTGATTCAGGAGTCTTGTCTTGCTCCTGAACGCGGTAGGAATCCCCAGCCTTTAGGCGAGGGAGGATGTCAATTGAGGATTTCAGGATTGATCCAGATCTTGCTGTTGCGGCTAATCCGGTTCAGCCAGTCGTTGAACAGCCGGGAGCGCTTGTCCTGAAGAATCTGGACTGCCAGTGCGTCGCGTAACACGGGCGCTGCGTCGTCCTTGCCCTGCCGTAGTGTTTCAATGCGGTACACCAGCAGCTTTTCCCCGTCCACCACCGGTGCAGTGGGGGTCTTGCCCTTGCCCAGACGGGAAAAGGCATCCTGGACCATACGCGGCGACACGCTGCTGTCCGGCGAGACCCGCCCTATGAAGTCCGTGGTCTTTGCCTGGATGCTGCTCGGCCATTCCTGATTCTTTTCCAGCGTGATCAGCGCTTCCTCTGCCGCCTTTTTGGCCAGTTCCGCGCTCTTCTCCCTGGTGAAGTCCTTGACAAGCTGCTCGCGAATCTGGTCAAACGGCGGCGGTTCCGGCTGTTTCACCTCCTCGGCAAAGAGGATGGCATAGCCTGCCGCGCCCTCGGTGATGGAACTCAAGGCGCCCTTGGTGAGGGCAAAGGCAGCACGGGCAATGGCTGGATCACGCAGCACAGCCAGTTCCTGGGGCACGTCCTTTTGCGCGATGAGTTCCGTGCTTTCCAGCTTTTGCCCGCTTTCGCCGTACCTGGCCAGACTGCCGGCCCGCATGATCCCCTCATACGCTTCAGAAGCCTTTTTGAAGGCAAGGGCACGAGCCTTTTGCTGGCCCAGAATGCGGGAAATCTCCTCCTTCTTTTCCTCAAAGGTCGGTGTCTTTTCCGGCACGATCTTTTCCACCTTGATGATGTGGAAGCCAAAGGGGCTTTCCACGATCTGGCTGTTTGCCCCGCTCTTCAGGGAAAAGGCTGCCTCTTCAAATTCAGGGACCATCTGGCCCCTTTTGATCAGGCCCAGATCGCCGCCCTTGCCCTTGCCTGCGGGGTCTTCGGTATGGGCATCAGCCAGTTTGGCGAAGTTGTCGGCCCTGACCTGGGCCAGCACCTTCCGGGCCACCTCTTTCTTCGCCTTGCGCACCGCCTCATCCGCGTTTTGCTCCACCTTGAACAGGATATGCCGAACCTGACGCTGTTCAGGCGTGTGCCAGTTCTGGGACTGTTCGGTGTAGTAGGCACGCAGTTCCTCCTCGCTGACCTGGACTTCACTGGCATGGCCGTCAAAGGGAAAAAACAGGTAGGTAAACCTGGACTGGGGATCAGGTCGGTACAGTTCCTTTTTCCCGGCATACCAGTCTGCCAGTGTCTTGTCATCCTGTTGCACCTGGCTGGCAAAGGCATCCTGGGCAAAGACGGCGTAGGACAGCCTGATCTCCAGTCCGGCAAAGCCCAGCCACAGTTCCACTTCTGGATCCGACACCCCGGCAAAGCCGGAAATGGCGGCCATGACCCGGCTTTGTAGCAGGTCACCGCGCATACTCTCTTCAAAGGAAGTTTCTGCCATTTTGTTCTGGGTCAGCACAGCGCGATAGGTTTCCAGATCAAAGCGGCCCTCCTTCTGGAAGGCGGGAATGGCGGCAATGGCGCGCCGCACTTCAGGGTCGCTGACCCTAATGCCCAGTTCAGCTGCGCCTTTCTGCACCAGTTCCCTCTGGATGAGCTGTCGGATGGCCTGCTGCTTGATGGCTGGCGTGTTGAGCAGCTTTTCGGGAATCTGCCCGCCAAACTGCTGCTTGTACGACTCCAGGAGCTGGTTGTAGGTACGGGCAAAGGCAGGCCCGGAAATTTCCCGACCGTCCACAGAGGCGATCTTGCCACCGTGCGCCCCCATATTGGTGCCAACGCCCCAGAAGACAAACACAACGGCAATCAGAATGATGATGATCAGAAAAAGGGGAGAATGAACGTTTTTTCGCAGAATTCGCAACATGGTAGTGTTCCCGTGATCTCGTGACAGTGAGCAAACAGGGCTAAAAACACGGCAAGAGCCGCATTATGGGGCATTTACCCTGAAGTTACCAGTGAAAAATACAGAAAAGCAGCTCTCTTGCCCGGGCCAGGCGCACGCGGGAAAAAAAGAGCGCCCCACGCTTGACAAAGCGAATACCGTATAGTAGAGACGTGGGGCAAGTTTTTGTGGCAATTTGGACGCTAACAACAAATCGCTTGGAGGATGTCATGGCAACACTTGAGCACAACGGCAAAACCTACGAAGTCGACGAAGACGGTTTCCTGATTAAAGGCAATGAGGAATGGGACGAGAACTGGGTTGACTACGTCAAAAAGGTCGAGGGCATTGACGAGATTACGGACGAGCATCAGAAGGTAATTGATGCCCTGCAGGAGTACTACAAGAAGAATGGCATCGCTCCCATGGTGCGTATTCTTTCCAAGACCACCGGTTATCCGTTGAAGCGCATCTATGAGCTGTTCCCGTCGGGTCCGGGCAAGGGAGCCTGCAAGATGGCTGGTCTGCCCAAACCGACCGGTTGCGTCTGATTCAGCACGCTGTTCTGGACACCGAAAGCCGCCTGATTTTCAGGCGGCTTTCTTTGTGTTTGATGTACAGAAACCCCCTGCTGGCTTCTCCTGCCAACAGGGGTTCTGGTTTGGTGCGATTCTGTTCGCGCTCTTTCCGTTTCAGGGAGCTGGAGGTGCGTCTTCCTTGGGTGCTTCGGGCTTGGGCGGCGCGGTCTTGGCCGGAGCCTGCTTGACCTTGGCAGCGGGATCCAGCGCAACCGGTCCTTCCGTGCCCTCTGGTGCATCCACCTTGTTGTGGAAGACCTGCTCAAACTTCGGCACATTCAGACCCAGTTTGGACAGATCCAGCTTGTCCTGCCGCCAGAGCCAGAAGGTCACTCCCACGACAAAGGCCAGCAGCAGGCAGATCCAGAGGCAACCGTGCCCGCGCTTGTCGTCCCGGAAGGGATCCAGCAGCGCCTGACGCTCAATGTTGCTCGGCGGCTCGGCTGTTGCTGTCAAAGCGCTGCCCAGTTTCAGGTTGATAGGGAGCAGAGTATTCACAGCCCAGCCAGAAGCCTCCAGCACGGGTCCCAAGGTGCGTTTTCTGAACTTGAGCCAGGCCATAAAGACCGACGGTCCAGAAATCACCACAAAAATCCCCAGAAGCAGCAGTGGGAACTGCCACCAGGACAGCGAGAAGAGCGCCTGCGCAATACTGCCCACAGCTGTGCCAATGGCACCCAGGGCAATACCCACGGCAGCAAAAATACCCACGTTCTTGCCCATGTCAAAGGGTTGGGCCGCAGGTTTGGGCGCTGCCACCGTGCTTGCCACAGACTTGACAGAGTCTATGGAAGCCTCGTTCTTGTGGGCCGCGAATTTCGCAATTTGCTCGCCAAGAAGCTGGCCTGCCCGCTTGTAGGGCGCCCAGATGGCCTGCCGGAAACTGATGGGGTTGTGTACGATCTTGACCAACGTAGCGTCCCAATCCTCACCCGTGTTGTCCACAAAGACGCCGTTCCGGCCTTCAACCAGGACCGTGTCGTCACCTGCGGTCAGGGCAGCCATGATGGTCCGCTTGACGCCACCCTCATCCGCGTCCCGCCGCCGCGTGCATTCACAGTACAGGAGGCACATCTGGCTCATGGATGCCAGCTTGCAGTGGGACTCAATGTCTGCAACCGGCACGCAGAGTTGGCAGGACCGGCCATCCATGTACAGGGTTCCCGCACGGAAGGTCACACTGTTGCTCAAACTGTAGAAGTCGTGGAAGGAGACGAAGTTCATCAGCAGGTGGTGCAAGTGCAGGAAGTAGAGTACCAACCGCTCCAGTTCGGCAATGTCGGTTATGGCCGAGGCGCTGGACAGGTCCTGTGCGCACAGGGACTGAAAGCGCTCGCGCACATCCGGAGCCAGGAGTTGACGAACCCCCTCTTCGCCCAGAGCGTCAATGGCTGCTGCCGGATCTTCCGGTGGGGCAAAGGCGCCTGCTTCATGGATTTCGACCGCAGGCCGCTGTTCCAGGGCTGCGCCGTAGGGTGCAAACATCTCCTTGACCCGCTTCCAGTCCTGGGCAGACAGGGCGTTACCGGGCAGGAGCGGCGCGATCAGTTCAGCGAAACGCTGCACTCGCTCGCTCCAGACCGGGTTGAGTCCCTGCTTCAGGGGCAGGGTCGCATCCGGGACAACCCGGGCCAGGGGCAGGGCTTCCAAAAGCGCCTCGTCAATCTTTGGGCGCTCTGCGGGGTCAATAGCCGCCGTCAGTCGCTCCTCGGCGTTGAGGGGCGCTACGGCCTGGGGTGCGAAGTCTGCTATGCTGCACCGGAGGAAGAAATCGTCCACCTTGGGCCGGATTTCTTCCATCAACTTCCAGGCGGCTTCCGTGTCAGGCACGGGATGCGGCGCTACTGCCACCACGTTTTGCCGCCAGTCCAGCCAGCGCTCCAGCTCAAGGATCAGCGCGTTGGACAGCGCGATGTCCAGACCTGCAGCACCGCTGGCGTCCTCAACGCCACCTACCACAGCCAGACCTGTTTCCACAAAGCGCCGCACCTCATCGTCCAGTTCAGGTATGGGCGGCAGAATGCCGTCGCCATTGAAGGACTGGCCTGCCGCGCCATCCATGGCCTGAACCACGTCTGTCTGGGTCAGTTCCTCGTCGTCTGGACGCCCTACCGCAGCCAGAACGGACCGGGCTGTTGTCAGCAGGTGAGCGCCGCTCTCGTTTGAAGAGTCAATGGCGGCAAGCGGCATGGTCAGGGGATGCCCGGTGATGTCTGCCGTGTCCTTCAAATGGGCGCAGAGCCATTCTGTGGCTGCCAGCACTTCCGGCATACGGATGCGCCCGTCACCGTCCGCATCCAACAGGGTAAGGGTTCTCTGGTCAAACTCAATGCCTGTCGCAGGGCAGCTCAAGGCGCCCCAAAGTTTGGGGTCCAGTTCGCGCAGGTGTCGCAGTTCAGCCAAGGTAGTCAGGGTCATCTGATCAGTGCCGCCCATACGGCGGCAGTGCCAGGAAAAAGCAGATGTCTGTGGCATGGAAGCATCCTATTAAAGCAACAGGGAAGAGGAAAAGACCTTACTGTAACCGAAAAAGCCGGCAGGAAGACACAGTGCAGGCAGAAGAGCGCCTGCCAGCGCCGTTGCTCCGGCTTTGAGCGTACCGCTTATATAGGGCAAAAGAGAAAAATGCAAACAGGATTCTGCATGGAAAGAGAAGGTTGGCCGGTCTGTTGAAAGACAGGGGACTTGATGAGGAATTTTGATGTTGCTCTCAAGTCTCCCGGAATGTCCTGTTTGGCACGACGCTTCTTCAGCGCTTGAATGATGGCCTTGTCCACTTTCCGGCGCTCGTCTTCCTGGAGGCCGGGCTGCCAGCCTCTACGGTGTTCAGCATACCAAATGCGCCGCAGCCTTCCTTGTCCTGAATGCCCACATCAGCACCCCGAAAACGCTTGCACCTCTTCGGGACTGCGGGCGACGCTTGCCGCTGACATCTGCGGTGTCTGTCCAGCATTGTTTTGCGCATTCACATTCTGCAGGTGCGTCTGGTCCGCGTTG
>CAMNHX010000123.1 GCA_946539945.1 uncultured Desulfobulbus sp.
GGAACGGAACCAGCGCCGCATAGAGGAGCGCGAACGGCAGCAGCGCCACATGGAAGAGAGAGAGCGGCAAGAGCGTCACATGGAAGAGAGAGAAAGAAGAGGGAGGTGATACTGTCCATCACCGGCAGGCAGGGGGGCAGTGGCGACACGCTGTCCAATCCTGACCCGAAAAAGCGAAGCGCTCGGCACTGCCTTGCAGATGCGCCAACACCAACACCCACTTTTGAGGAAGAAGGCCATGAACCCCATGCTGATGGAACTTTTGCCCTGGGTTCGCCAGGGTTACTGTTGTGGTCAGCTTTTGATGCTTTTGATGTTGCAGGCCATGGACAAGGAGAATCCCGACCTGGTACGGGCAGCGCAGGGCCTGTGCCACGGCATCGGTATGTCGGACGGGCCTTGCGGGCTATTGACTGGCGGTGCGGCTGCCCTGGCCCTGGTCGCAGGCAAGGGTGCAGATGGAGAAAGCGCCCATCCCATGCTGACCCCCTTGCTCTACGACTATGCTGCCTGGTTTGACGAGCGGACTGCCTCCTATGGCGGTCAGCGGTGCAGCCAGATTGCCCAAGGACTGGGCGCGTCTTCCGGTGCAGCCGGCGAACAGCCCAACCCCGTGGCTTGCGGCGAGCTTTTGGCTGAATGCTGGGAAAAGATCCTGGAACTCGTGCAAAGCTATGAGCTTGACTTGACCAGGAGCGCCTGATGTCCAAGGTCTTGCGGCGCACGCAAAGCCTCTGCCCGCTCTGTCTGCGACGGCTGAATGCGACCTATGAGCTTGCGCCAGACAGCAGCAGCGTTCTGCTCTGCAAAACCTGCCCGGACCACGGTCTCTTTCAAACCCCGGTCTGGCGCGAAACAGAAAGCGGTCTAGACTCTGTCCCCGACTTTGCCAAATGGCGGCAACCCAAGACGCCCTCTTTTCCACACAGCCCGGCCACGGCCCGGAAAGAGGGCTGTCCCTTTGACTGCGGTCTTTGCCCGGAACACGGGCAGCACACCTGCATCGGCCTGCTTGAAGTAACCTTGCGCTGCAATATGCGCTGTCCGGTCTGCTATGCGGCTGCAGGCGCGGACAGTCTGTCCACTGATCCCTCCCTGTCTGACCTTGCAGCCCGACTGGACGCATTGAAAAAAGCCTCTGGTTCCTGTCATGTCCAGATTTCAGGCGGTGAGGCTACCTTGCGCGAGGATTTGCCCGAAATTGTGGCGCTGGCCCGGGAGCGCGGTTTTGCCCTGGTCCAGCTCAACACCAATGGCCTGAAACTTGCCGAAGAACCGAGCTATGCCAGACAGCTCAAGGCCGCAGGGCTGGAGTCTGTGTACCTGCAGTGGGACGCGGCAAGCGATGCAGCCTGCCGCCCACTCCGGGGTCGGGACTGTCTGGACTTCAAGCGCCGAGCCGTGGCACACTGTGCCGAGGCGGGTCTGGGTGTGGTTCTGGTGGCCACTGTGCTGGCTGGCGCAAATGACCATGAACTGGGCGAGCTGCTACGGCTGGCCCTGTCTCTGGGGCCAGCGGTGCGTGGACTGCACCTGCAGCCTGCCGCCTTTTTTGGCCGCTATCCCGGAGATCTGCTGGATACGCCACGCCTGACCCTTGCAGATGTGATGAACGCCCTGATCCGGCAGGTCCCGGATCTCGTCAGGCCAGAGCATCTGCGCCCCCCACACTGTGAACATGAACTGTGCAGCTTCAGCGCTACCTATCGCCGAACCGCATCGGGCGTTCTGGAGTGGCTGCATCAAAAGGCAGACTGCTGCACAGGCGATCCAGCCCTGCAAGGTGCGTCGCTCCTGCCGCTGGCTGCGGAAGGCTCAAAGAGTGCCAAACGCTTTCTGTCCTTGCACTGGAAAGCCGCAGAGGCAGACTGCTGTACAGAGCAGGACCGGCGCTTTCTGGCCCAATCCGGCTTGAGCCAGCACTTCACCCTTTCCGGCATGGCCTTTCAGGATGCCCTGTCCCTGGATCTGGAGCGCGTGCGTGGCTGCTGCATCCACGTGGTTCGGGCAGACGGTCGCCTGATCCCCTTCTGCCTGCACAATCTGACCGCTACTGGTGGAGAGAGGTTATATCCGTGAACATCATTCCTGCCAAGGGCGTCTCCTGCCCCCTGGACGCCTGGCTGGCCCAACAGTGCGGGGCAAGAGATCTTGAAGACCTGCCTGCCAAACTGGAGGCAGCGCAGATACGTCTCCTGCGCGAAACCTTGCATCGTGCCAGTCACTCTGTCTTCTACGGCAAGCGACTGGCTGGTTGCAACCTGAACCCGGAGAGTCTGGAAGAGCTGCAGACCCTGCCCTTTACCCTGCCGACAGACCTGAACCCTTGGGAAGACCTGCTTGCCGTGTCTGCCGGCGAAGTGGAGCGTATGGTCACCCTGAAGACCTCCGGGACCACTGGCCCGCCCAAGCGGCTCGCCTTTACAGCCAAGGACCTGGCCCGGACCCGGGACTTTTTTACAGTGGGCATGAGTATGCTGGTCCAGTCCGGTGAAAAACTGGCAGTGTTGCTTCCCGGCTCGGAACGGCCCGACGGCGTGGCAGATCTGCTACGGCAGGGTCTTGAGTCTGTGGGAGTTGAGGTTGCCTGTCCCCCCGGGGAACTCGTGTACAGTCCCCAAGGCTGGCCGGAAGACGGCAAGGCACTGGCTGCCTGGATCAGGGTTGAGCGTCCCAAGGCACTGGTGGCGGCTCCGGCGCAGCTGGCGCTGCTGGCTGCCTGCTTCCCCAATGCTGCGCCGGAAAACCTGAACGGTGTGCTGGCCAGTTCTGATCCACTGAATGCCCAGTTACGCGCCTTCTTGCAGATCGTCTGGGGCTGCACTGTGCTGGATCACTACGGTCTGACAGAGAGCTGTTACGGCGGCGCAGTGGAATGTCTGGTACAGGCAGGCGCTCATCTGCGCGAACTGGATGTGCTGGTGGAAATTGTGGAGATGGGGGGTGATACTGTGCTGCCACCGGGGCATGTGGGAGAGGTTGTCCTGACCACCCTGTGCGAGGCCATGCCGCTCATCCGCTACCGGACTGGAGACGTGGCCAGCCTTCGGCCCGGCCCCTGCGGTTGCGGCAGTCCACTGAAACGTCTTGGCCCGGTTCTGGGCCGTTTGAGCCGCAAGGCAGACGGCACACTGGCCATCGAGCAACCGGTAAAAGGCAGTGGTCAACGTGGTGCTGATACCCTGTTTTCCCTGTATCCCTACAAGACAACATAAGCTCCTTGCCCTGAAGGGCGGATTTCTGGTCAAGAGTCAGAGACTCTTGCCAAGTGCGGTCTTTCCAAGGAAAAGACAGTGTGGAGAGTGGGGTGAGGAGTTCTCTCTTGTTCAACTCCACTCATCACTCTCCACACTCAACCCTCAACATGGAGGGGCGCTTCCCCTCTGGCATGAATGCCAAGGTCTCTGCGTCCAATATCGGATGAAATTTTCTGTGGTCATTCTGGCTGCCGGACAGTCCTCGCGCATGGGGCGAGTCAAGGCTCTGCTGCCCCTGCCTCTGGGGCCAGAGGGCGCAAACTGTTCTGCCCTAGAAGGTCTGGCAAGGTTGTATCGGGACCAGGGCGTGGACAGGATCGTGGTGGTCAGTGGCTATCACGCCGAAGAGGTGGAGGCAGAGTCCAGACGTCTGGACCTGGTCTGCACCCGCAATCCAAACCCGGAACAGGGGATGTTTTCCTCGGTCTGCACCGGGCTGTCGCGCTTGGCAGACAACCCGGACAGCAGCGAGTCTGAAGCGATCTGCATCACGCCTGTGGACGTACCGCTGGTGCGTCCCCTGACGCTCCAGACCCTGCTGGAAGAGGCCAAAAAAGATCTGGAGCGCTTTGGCGCACGTCCTCCGGTTCTGATTCCCCTCTTTGCCGGTCGGGAAGGCCATCCGCCCCTGATTCCTGCCGCCTATGCGTCGCATATTCTGGCCCACAACGGTCGGGAAGGCTTGCGCGGCGCCTTTTCCTCCCTGCCCCGGCGGGTGGTTTCTGTGGCTGACGCCATGATTCTGGAAGACATGGATGCACCGGAAGACTATGAGCGCCTGCGTAGGCTGGCGTTAAGCCGGGCAGTGCTGACCCCGGAAGAAGCCTGGGTGTTGTTGCGTCAGCGGAAGGTCGCGCAGAAGATTCTGCGCCACTCCCAGGCAGTGGGTGAGGTGGCAGCCCGCTTTGCCGCAGTTCTGGGACAGAGCCGCGAGTCTGCCGGAGAGGCGGCTGGATGCAGTCCCCAGCTTGCGCTGGTTGGCGGTCTGCTGCATGACATCTGCAAGGGTGCTCCCCACCATGAGCTGGCAGGTGGTGACTTGCTGGACTCTCTGGGGTTGCCACGTCTGGCAGAGATAGTGCGCTCCCATCTGGATGTGGATCTGCCGGATGAGGCGGCGATTACGGAACGCGAGCTGGTCTGTCTGGCAGACAAGTACTGTCTGGGGATCCGGCTGACTCCTCTGGAAAGCCGCTATGAGGAGAAAAAGCGGCAGTTCAGGGACAATGCAGAAGCGCTGACTGCAATTGAGGCAAGAGAGCAGCGAGCGCAGAAGTTGGCAGCGCGGCTGGCAGCGGAATGCGGACAGTCGCCCTTTGAGTTGGCCCGGACCGCGCTGGCGTCCTTGAACCTCAACGAGGCTGGACGGCATTGAAAGGTGTGTGGCTGTTTAGGCATGGAGCCTTGCCGCCCAACCCGGAGCGCCGTCTGATCGGGGCGCAGGATCTGCCCTTGAGCGAGGAGGGCCGGGTACAGGCGCGGCAGGCAGCGGAAAACTTCATGCCCAGGATTGCGGCGGAACTGCGGGTCGTACTCTGCTCTGACCTGTCGCGCTGCCGGGAAACAGTCGGTCTCTTGCTGGCAGGCTGTCCGCAGACCCTGCCTGTGTACGTGGAACCGGCTTTCCGGGAGATCAGCCTGGGGCTTTGGGAAGGCTTGAGACGGGAAGATATTTGCAGGCTCTGGCCGGGCGCTTTTGAGGAGCGGGGGCTGGACATGATGAACTTTGTGCCGCAGGGCGGCGAGAGTTTCCGCATGGTGCAGCGCCGCAGTCTGCACGCTCTGGCCCGCTGGCGGCAACGCTACCCGGAAGGTCTGTTCCTAGTGGTCACGCACGCGGGCGTCATGCGGGTACTGTTGGCGCAGTATCTGGGACTGCCTCTCTCTGCCGTCTGGTCCATCCCCAAGCACTACGCCAGTCGTCGCTTTTTGCCGGGCTGGTAGCGCCTGTGGCGCTTTGCCCGGAGGGTTGAGCTTTTCTGTGCAACCTCATCGTTGTTTCTGCAATTTTTCGCGCTTGCGCACTTGGACACAGTGATGGGCTTTGCGGAGAGAACCTTTTCAGGGAGAAAACGCTCTGTTGCAAAACCTGTGGACAGCAGGCTCCTCGTACAAAAACAGCCCTTTTTCACCGGACAGGTATGCGTAAAGAAAAGGATTTCTATTTTTACAAAGCCAAAAAGGACAACTATCCGGCCCGTTCAGTCTATAAACTGGAGGAGGCGCAAAAGCGCCATCGCCTGCTGAAGTCGGGTCAGCGTGTTCTGGATCTGGGTTGCCATCCTGGAAGCTGGTCGCTCTACGCTGCCGAGACAGTGGGCGAAAAGGGTTTGGTGGTCGGCGTGGACCTGCAAGAGGGCGCACTTGCGCAAAAATCCGGTGCTGAAATCCATCAACTTTGTT
>CAMNHX010000124.1 GCA_946539945.1 uncultured Desulfobulbus sp.
CACACTCTGGCTATTCTCATCTTTCTATTGCATGATTTTCCATGTTAATTGTATACTTTCTGTATTTTATGTAGTTTATAACATAACTCGTGTAAACACCCCCTAATGCAGACTGTTCAAATTGACACTCAATGTTTCTATCGAATTCAAATAACGGCTCTTGCCGGGAGATATTCGTTTTTTTCTGGGCATTGGGCTTTCCTCCTTGACTTTGCTCCTCCCTCGCCAGAAAGTGGGAGATTCCTACAGCGTTCAGGAGCAGGACAAGACTCCTGCATCACTTCGATGGATTCCTGCTTCAACACGACTGCCCAGAGGAACAAGGTTTGGTTTTCGCCGAAAGCTTCCTGAAGAGGGAAGTACACAGCGAAAACCAGGCCCGTATTCCCCCAAAAATGCACTGTTTTCTCACAGGTTGACACCGCATGGCCTTGTTGCCGGACGGAGAAAAAAGATGGAGACAAGGGAAAAGGAAAGCGCTCCTTGGCCAACTCACAGGACGAGTCCTGCAGGAAGGAACCCCACGCTTTCCAGTCGCGCTGCCAGCCTGTCTGTCTGCTCTTCGGTGTTGAAGAGCAAAACGTCCTTTTCATCCGCCTCGGGCAGGGTAAAGGTCTTTTGCTGGTGACGGTAGATTTCCGGTCTGCCGTCAGAGACCCGGAAGGCGCTTGCAGCCCGCTTCCGCATACGCCGGAAGGCTTCATCCTCTGAACACCAGCAGTAGAGAAAGCGCAGCGGCGTACCGAGTCGGGACGCCAGTTCCCGCACCCGCTCACGTTCTACCCTGGTACTGTAGGAGCCGTCCAGAATGGTCAGGATCGCGCCGCCTTGCAGGTCGGCGGCGGCCCTCTCCAGAAGCGCCGCATAGGTGCGACTGCTCATCTCCCTGGTGTAAATGCCCTGATCAATGCCGTCTGGCCGGGGTGTGCCAGCCGCAAGACCAGCCAGTTCCTTGCGCACCTGATCGGTATTGTGGTGCGGAACCTGCCAGCGAGTCGCGCAGGTTGCGGCCAAGGTGGACTTGCCAGAGGCAGTCATGCCGAAAAAGACGAGAATCATGGCTGCTTTTGAGCGTAGCGCTCCGCCAGCGCGAAGTACCGGGCCGCACTGGTCAGGGAATGCTGCCGTGTCTTTTCATCCACACTCTGATCCTGCGCGGTAAAAAGCCCGATCTTGCCGCGCACATAGGCCCTGTAGCCCTTGTAAAAGTCCAGCATATCCAGAAGTCCCGCATCCCCGCTCGCGTCGGCAAAGCGCTCGATGAAGCGGCAGGACAGGTTCTCCAGCCCGTGAAAATCCAGATCCATGGCCAAAAAGGCCACGTCTACGGCCACGTCGCTGTACCGAAAGCGCTCGTTGAACTCAATGCAGTCAAACACGTAGGGCTTCTCTGCCAGACAGATGTTGGCTGAATACAGATCACCGTGACACTCGCAGATGCGATCCGCATCAATCCGTTTCTGGAAGCGGGCAGGCTGGGCCAGAACCGCACAGGCCGCGTCGGAAATGGTCTTGAACTGCGCGGAAGACAGCGCACCCTGATCCAGAAAGCCCTTGGTCTGCTCAAAGTTTTCCAGAATGTTCATGGTCACGCTTTCCTGGGCGCCAAAGCGGGCCAGGCTTGCACCGTCCGCCGTCTGCCGGGCAGCCTGCGCGTAAAAGGGAACAAGCAGATCAACAAGCTGGTCAATATGCGCCTCTCCCAGTTCGCCGCGCTCAATCAGGTGAATCATCATGCGATCTTCCGGCATACGCCGCATCCTGACGCCGTATTCCACCACTGCTTTCGCGTCCTGTGCTGAAACCAGGGCAAGACTGCCGTCCTTTTGCCGGCAAACCGCAACCAGATCGAGATAGATCTCCGGGCAGAGGCGGCGGTTCAGCCGCAGTTCTTCCGCACAGTAAAACTGACGCTTTTCCAGAGTGGAAAAGTCCAGAAAGCCGAAGTTGACCGGCTTCTTGAATTTGTACACCGTGTCGCCAGCCAGAACGACCCAGGAAATGTGGGTTTGCGCCAGTTCGGGCCGCTGGCCGTCGTGACTTGCAGGATCCAGGAGAAAGCGGACAAAGTCCGGGAATTGTGCTTGTGTGTTCATGGTTTTTTAAAGTGAAGTTCCGTGTTGCTCCGGCCTGTGCCGGAACGCTGCGCCTGCATTATACGGAGTTGCCGCTGGAAAGAGTACGGTTTTTTTGCCTGCTTGCACTGCACAGGGTAAATGTGTATTTTTGCCCTTCAGGATGCGCTTCATACAAGACGGGCAAGCAGCAGGGCAGTCGTTTTTCACCGCTTCCTTGAGCGCCCAACAACAGCTCCGGCCAGTGCGGGGGCTTGCCGCTGTTCCTCTTGGTTGAACAGGTGATTCATGCTTCCTTCATCTTGGTGATATACAGTAGAGACAACCACGCCGCGCTGTTACGGCAAGGCAGAATCCAATCCGTTGCACTAAAACAGGAGGAGAAAGGTCATGCAAGCAAATGGAAAAACGTCGCAAAAATACGCTCTTGCCCTGTGTAGTATCCTGCTTTTCGTTCTGGCACTTCCCGCCCTGCCCGTGCAGGCAAATCCAAGCGTTCCGGGATCTGGCGGTTTGCAGGCAACCCCAAGCTCTCCGGGTGCTGGCGGTTTTCAGGGGCCATCAGCCCAGCGAGCCACTACTGTGGCTGCTGCCCGCAGGGCCTGGGACGACACCTATGTGACCCTGGTCGGTCACATTGTGCAGCGCTTGAGTGAGGACGACTACCTCTTCCGCGATGCCACTGGTGAAATCGTGGTTGACATTGACTATCATGTCTTTCACGGTCAGACTGTCACCCCGCAAACCAAAGTGCGCATCTCTGGCGAAGTTGACAGTGAAATCATGGAACGGACCACCATTGATGTATACATGCTGGAAGTACTGTGAGGCTTTCGAGCGGTTCAAGTTTCACTGGTATACATCCAGCAAGCAGATACGCCCTTCCCAGAGTGCGATATTCAACACAAGGAGGCTCTCATGCAAAAAGAGCAGAAGATGGACCAACACAACGAAGAAGAGCACAGCGGTATGAATCGCCGGAGCTTCATTCTGGGTCTTTTGGCGAGCGGTGCGATCTATACTGCGCCCCTGCTCGTCTCGCTGAACGAAGCGCAAGCCGGGTCACACTACACGCGACACAGCCGATACACACGGCACAGCCGACACAGTCGGCACTCTCGCTACTGGAATCGGCATCCCCACGACAGGCGTCCCAATCAGGGCTGGTTTCGTGAAGGCAACCGTCCTGGGGACCGGAACGGCGGTTGGAACGACCAGAATGGCGGCTGGCGCACCCGCTGACGCTGACCGTTTTCCCTGCTCGCGCCTCCCAGCGCGGGCAGTTTTTTTCTGCTGTCATGGAAGCTGCAAAAGACGTGTATTTTAACGGCGTACCGCAGCCCGTGCGTGTGTTCGACTGTATGCCGCTCTTGCCCCTCTTGCCGGAGATTTTCCCGACCTGGCCCTTTGAGGTGCGGGAAAGCGACCCTGTCGCGCCGATCATTACAGTCTGCCGCGAGCGCAGGGAGTACTGCCTGTCCGCCCCTTGGCTGGATGCTCCCCTCCGCACAGACACAGAGGTCGGTCTGTTTGCCGATCTGGTTGTGGATCTCATCCATGCCTGGCTGGAAGCCAATCAGGGTCTGCGTTGTCTGCACGCCGCCGCCGTGGAATACGCGGGCAGACTGGTACTCTTTCCCAACTCGAACAAGGCTGGAAAAAGCCTGCTTGCAGCCTGGTTGATGGCGGAACAGCAACGCTGCTACGGTGATGATTTGGTGGCGCTCTTGCCAGACGGATCAGGTCAGGCTTTTGGTGTGCCGCCCCGCTTGCGCCTACCACTCCCTGCCTCTGAACCTGGTTTGGTCGAATATGTTCGCCGCAATGGCGGGCTGGCTGACCGCCAGTGCCAGTACCTGTCTTCAACTCTTCCCGAACTGGCGCGTTTTGGCGAGACGCGGCCTTTGGGAGCGGTGGTCATGCTGGCGCGTCAACCGCAAGGCCCGGCAGAGCTTGTGCCTGCGGATCCTGCCGGAAGCCTGCGCAATCTGGTGTATCAGCATTTCATGCGCCAGGGCAGTGCGCTGGAGGTTCTGAACGGTTCCGGACACCTGATCCGCACCCTGCCTTGCTGGCATCTGCGCTACGCCCGTCTGGATGATGCCTCTGCCTGTCTGCGCCGGGCTTTTCTGGAAGGGGAGCAGCCGGGCTTTGTTGTCAGGCTTGCGCCGCAAGCGGTATCTCCTGCCTCAACGTCTGTCCGTCCCACAGTGAAAAAGAGAAGCGCGCACCGCCGTCGGACTTCCACTCAACGTTTTGTGCGCTGTCCCGGTGTGCTGGTCCGGGAAGAGGCTGGTGAAGCGTTCTTGGTTCAAGCCAGTGGTGACCAGATTTTTCACCTGAACAGGACGGGACGGGCAGTCTGGGAGTTGCTGGCCGAACCGTGTAGCGAGGCTGAAGCTGCCGGGCTTTTGATCGCAGCCTTCCCGGATGCAGACCCTGCCCTGATCGAGCGCGACGTGGTGACGCTCTTTGTCGCGTTGCGGAAAAACAGGCTGTTGCAATAGATTGCCCCTCCTGCGTAAACAATCCGGCGGCAAGCGGGGCATGAAAAAAATGCAGACACTCCATACCCTGCGGAACAAAGCGATTTCACCGGAAGCAATCAGGTCATGAACGAAGAAAGTGTACTAACGCTGCTGGAACAGGTGCGGCACGGAGAACTGTCCACTGCTGCGGCTCTGGATAAACTCAAGCTGTTGCCGGTGCAGGAACTGCCAGACGCCCGGCTGGATCACCACCGCCGCCTGCGTACCGGTCTGCCTGAAGCGATTTTTGGAGAAGCCAAGACTGTGGACCAGCTTATTCCGATTCTGCGCGCCATGCTGGCGCAGAAAGACGTGGTTCTGGCCACGCGCATCAGCAGCGAAAAGGCGGAGGCTGTCTGTAGCGAGGTGGCAGGTCTGACCTATCATGCGCAAGCCCGCATTTTGAGCGGCAATGAAGCCTGCAGCAAGCCCTGCGGCGAAGGGCTGGTGACGCTTGTCACCGCAGGCACATCAGACATTCCTGTGGCCGAGGAGGCACGGGTCACGCTGGCTCTCTTTGGCCATGAGACAAGAACCGTGTACGATGCCGGGGTGGCAGGTATGCACCGTATTCTGTCGCAAACCGCGCTCCTGCAGGCCAGTCGGGTGGTGATAGTGGTTGCGGGTATGGAAGGCGCATTGCCCTCGGTGGTAGCTGGATTGACGCCCGCTCCGGTCATCGCCGTGCCAGCCAGTGTGGGCTACGGCGCGGGCAAGGGGGGCTATGCTGCGCTTTTGGGCATGATCAACAGTTGTGCCCCAGGCTTGGCTGTAGTGAACATTGACAACGGTTTTGGCGCGGCCTGCATGGCAGCTGCCATCAATCGGTCTGCGCCCAAAAGGAGCGAAGCGGGCTTTTAGAGCCTTTCCGTTTTGTCTTTTTACTCCTTTCACCGCTTCGCTGGAAAGTCTGCATTGCCAGCACGCCAGCACGGTGAAAGCAGTCATGGAGAAGACCGGGAAGGCGGCAGGAGAGGGACTTTTACCGTGCTTCGCATTGAAAAGTCGCTTCGTTCAGCATGACTTTTCAGT
>CAMNHX010000125.1 GCA_946539945.1 uncultured Desulfobulbus sp.
TTTTGGAGAGGTTTGCATAGATTTGATTAAGTTTCAAGTAAACAGTTCAAGCCCTATGGCCCAAGAACCCGATAAACTTTGAAACCTACTGTCCGGGCGGCTCTTCTGTTTCTGCCCGGACAGCCTTTTCCAGACAGACCATCAGGTGACAGCCTTTTCCCTCACCGTGACCGCACGGCGCTGCTGCACCGGCAGAATTTTCATCAGTTCCCGGTACTTGGCCACAGTGCGCCGTGCCACTTCAATGTCTTCCTTGGCCAGCATTTCGGCAATACGGGTGTCGGAAAGCGGCTTGGCCGGGTCTTCAGCGTTGATGATCTGGCGGATGCGGGTCTTGATGGCCTCTGCCCCCACGGTGCTGCCGTCAGAGTTGGTGACTGCCGAGTTGAAAAAGTAGCGCAGGTCATAAATGCCCTGGGGAGTATGCACGTACTTGTTGGCTGTGACCCGGCTGATTGTGGATTCGTGCATACCAATGTCATCGGCCACCTCGCGCAGCACCAGGGGCTTCATGTAGAGCGGGCCTTTTTCAAAAAACTCCCGCTGGAACTTCAAAAGGCTTTCCACAACCCGGTACAGGGTGCGTTGCCGTTGCTCCACTGACTTGATGATCCACTGGGCATTACGCTTGTTTTCCTGCAAAAAGGCCCGGGACTGGGGCGGGCGCGCGTTCCGGTTGCCGAGCAGCTTCAGGTAGTCTTCGGAGAGGCGCAGATGGGGCAGTCCTTCCTCGTTCAGCTGGATGACGAACTGCCCCTCAATCTTGAAAACGTACACGTCCGGTTCCACGTAACGGGTCTGACCGTTGTCGTACTCGTTCCCCGGATAGGGATTCAGGGTGCGGATATGGTCCACCGCCTCATGCACCCTGGCCAGCGGCGCACCAAGCTCCTTGGCGAGGCGGGCATAGTTGCGGCTTTCCAGAAGGGACATATACCGGTCCACAATGGCTGTTGCCAAAGCGTCTTCCCTGTCCTCGTGGTCGAGCTGCAAGAGCAGGCATTCCCGCAGGTCCCGGGCTCCTACACCTACCGGATCCAGACTCTGCACCAGGCGGAGCGCACCTGAAGCCTCCTCTTCGGTGCAGTCGCAGGCCGCAGCAATTTCGGACAGGGACAGCTCCAGATAGCCGTGCTGGTCCAGATTGCCGATAATGAATTGCGTCACTTTCCGGTCCTGCCCGTTCAGTTGCAGCAACATCAGCTGCCAGTGCAGATGATCCGCCAAACCTGGACGGGCAGAGATGAAGTCAAACTGGGACGGCGCATCGGCAGGCGGCGTCTCGTGGGCAAAAGACAGATCCGCGTCAAAGTTGTTGGCATAGTCGTTCCAGTTGACCTCGCCGATGCTGTCCGCCCCCTCACCCTCCACCTTGCGCGTGACCTCCTGATTGTCCGGCTCCTGCGCCTCTTCAGTGGCAGACAGTGCCTCAGGATTGCCACTCTCTTCCTGCACTGGCTGGACCTCTTCCAGCATGGGATTCTGCTCCATTTCGGCGTGTAGGGTATCTCTCAATTCAAGACGGCTTAACTGCAAAAGTCGGATGGCCTGCTTGAGCTGGGGAGTTATCATCAGCTTTTGGGTCAGCTTCAGATTCGGCTTGAGTTCCAGAGCCATGGCATTCACATGTGGAAATTGTCGCCCAGGTACATTTTGCGGGCCACAGCGCTTTCCGTAATGTCCTGCGCCGCACCGCTGGTCAGTACCTGACCGTTGTTCATAATGTAGGCGAAGTCACAGACCTGAAGGGTTTCCCGCACGTTGTGGTCAGAGATGAGTACGCCCAGACCGCGCTCCTTGAGCTGGAAGATAATTTGCTGCAAGTCTGCCACGGAAAGCGGGTCAACGCCGGCAAAAGGCTCGTCCAACAGGATGAAGCGGGGGCGAGTGGCCAGTGCCCGGATGATCTCCACCCGCCGCCGCTCGCCCCCTGAAAGAGTGCTGCCCTTGTGGTGCGCCAGATGCTCAACCTTGAGTTCAGCCAGCAAGTCCCAGATGCGGTTGTTGATCTCGTTTTTGGGTAGCCCCAGCGGTTCAAGAATGATGCGGACATTTTCTTCCACCGTGAGCTTTTTGAAGACCGAAGAATCTTGAGCCAGATAGGTGATGCCCAGATGTGCCCTTTTGTGAATGGGCAGATGGGTGATGTCCTGATTGTCCAGAAAGATGACGCCGCTGGTGGGCCGGATAAAGCCTGCGATGGAATAGAAAGTTGTGGTCTTGCCCGCGCCGTTTGGTCCCAAGAGTCCCACTACAGCGGCGCTATGGACGCGCAGGCTGACTCCGTCCACCACCCGTCGACGGTGGTACTCCTTGCAGAGGCTGCGGGTTTCCAGCACAGCGCCAGACAGGGCAGCCATTACTTGCTCCCGTCAGGACGGATCACGACCCGGACCCGCCCCTGCTTGCCCGGAGCGCGCTCCACCACAGAACGCTTCTCGTTCATGTAATAGGTGATGGTCTGGCCGGAAACCATGTTGGGACCGTTCCAGGCCTTGGCGTCGCCGCTCAAGACTGCCTTGCGGGTTTTGGCGTAGTAGTCCAGGCGCTTGCCGGTTCCCAGCCAGTCGTCCTGCATGATCTGCACGTTGTTCTGGCACACGATGCGGTCAAGCTGGCCCACTGCCTTGTCGCTTCCCTTGGGCATATCGCTGTAATAGGCGGTCATGGAATCGGTGCGGATGGTCATGGCTCCCTGCTTGGCCACCACCTTGCCTGAAAAAATCACGGAATTCTGGTTTTCCTGCGAAACCATCCGGTCAGCTTCTATGTTGATCGGGGCCTGCTGTCCGCTGGCAGCGGCAAGCAGAGCCGGACTGGCAAGCCCCAGTGTGACGCAGAAAAGACCTGCCACAACAGGCGGGTGCGGGGATGCGAGAAGAGCAAAGAAACGCATGAAAACCTCACAGGTACAGAAAGACAGGGCAAGGGGAAGGATCAGGTTTAATTCTTGCAGCAGGAAAGATTTTACTTTGCGGGGAAAAAAATGTAAAGGGAAGAGGCTACGCTTACCGTGCTTATCCAACAACCTTTTCCCTTGAAACATCATGCCTAGTGAAGGAATAGCCAAAGCCAAGGTCCTTGTGGAATCGCTGCCCTATCTGCGGGAGTTCAGCGGTAAAACCCTGGTCATCAAGTACGGCGGTCACGCCATGGTTGATGACGCTCTGAAGCGGAATTTCGCGCTTGACGTCATCCTGATGCAGTACATCGGCATCAACCCGGTGATTGTGCATGGCGGCGGTCCGCAGATCAACAGCTTTCTGGAAAAAATGCAGATCAAGCCCAGCTATGTGCAGGGTATGCGCGTCACGGACGGCGAGACCATGAACGTTGTGGAGATGGTTCTGGCTGGCAAGGTCAACAAGGAGATCGTGGCCTTGATCAACCACTGCGGCGGCAAGGCTGTAGGGCTTTCAGGCCGGGACGGTGACTTGGTGCAGGCCAGAAAAATGACCATGCACGCCCCTGCCGTGGAAAACCGACCCCCGGAACTGATCGATTTGGGTCAGGTGGGTGAAGTCACCCAGGTGAACGCCGGGGTTCTGCGCACCTTGCAGAAGGACGGCTTTATCCCGGTGATTGCGCCGGTGGGCGTGGGTGAGGACGGTCAGGCTTTCAACATCAACGCGGATCTGGTAGCAGGTGCGATTGCCGCTGAACTGAAGGCACTCAAGCTCATTCTGCTCACCGATGTGGAGGGCGTGAAAGACAGCCAGGGCGCTCTGATTCCGGTCATCCGCAAGGGGGATATTGATAGGCTGGTTGCCAGCGGGACGCTCAAGGGCGGCATGATTCCCAAGGTCCACTGTTGCAAGGCAGCGCTGGACGGCGGCGTGGGCAAGGCACACATCATTGACGGGCGGCAGGAACACGCCATTTTGCTGGAAATTTTCACCCATGAAGGCATCGGCACGATGCTGGAGGAGTGAGAAGCTGATTTCATCTTTACAGCACCATTGCCCCAAAGAGGGGAATTGTACGGTTGCGAACCAGACCCCTGTTCCCCCGGATCTCACGACCGCTCCACAGGCTGACACGGTGGAACTCTCCGCCAAAAACAGGATATTCCAAAGGGATCGTCACTGTCACGTCGAAGGGGTTTTTCCGAAAGCCTTATCATTCTGGACAGGTTTGCAGGGATTTGCCCAAATTTCAAGCAAACAGTTCAAGCCCTGTGTACCTCCTGATTTTCGGTTATCAAACAGGTCTCTATCTTCTGCGGGTGTGCCTGTCCTGATGGGCAGTGCAGCAGCGCTTTTCAAACACTCAAAAAACGAGGATGCATGAACACAAAAATCGGCATTATTGGATACGGTAATCTGGGGCGGGGTGTGGCTCTGGCTTTACGAGGAGCGGCAGACATGGACCTGGCTGCGGTTTTTACCCGGCGCGATCCCGCTCCACTTGCGGCACGGCTCAAGGCGGATACAGGTCTGGATGTGCCAGTTCTGGCGCTTGCAGAGGCGGAAAACTGGCGAGAGAGACTCGATGCAGTTATCCTCTGCGGCGGTAGCGCCACGGATTTACCCGTGCAAACGCCTGAATTTGCGGCAAAGTTCAACGTGGTTGACAGCTTTGACACTCATGCCAGAATCCCGGAACATTTTCAGAATGTGGATGCAGCAGCCAAACAGGGTGGTCATCTGGCCCTGATCTCTGCGGGCTGGGATCCGGGTATGTTTTCCCTGAACCGGCTCTACGCCAATGCCATCTTGCCGGAAGGGCGTGATTACACCTTCTGGGGCCGGGGGGTGAGTCAGGGGCATTCGGATGCCATTCGCCGCCTCAAGGGCGTGAAGAATGCCAAGCAATATACCGTGCCAGTGGACAGCGCTCTGGAAGCGGTACGCAGTGGCACAAATCCTGAACTTTCCACCCGGGACAAGCACACGCGGGAATGCTTTGTCGTTCTGGAAGAAGGCGCGGACGCAGCCCGTATTGAGCAGGAGATCAAGACCATGCCCAACTACTTTGCCGACTACAACACGACAGTCCACTTTCTCGGTGAGGAGGAGTTTCTGCGCGATCATGGCGGCATGGCCCACGGCGGTATTGTCCTGCGTTCCGGTCTGACGGGCGGTGGACACAGGCATCTGATTGAGTACAGTCTGCGACTGGATTCCAACCCGGAATTTACCGGTAGCGTTCTGGCGGCCTGCGCCCGGGCCGTGTGCCGGATGTTTGCGGCAGGAGAGCGCGGCTGCCGCACGGTATTTGACGTACCGCCCGCCTGTTTCAGTCCCCAAAGTGCGGAAGAACTGCGGGCCTCCCTGTTGTAAAAGGCGGTGGGCTGCGGTGTGGTTGCGGCCCGAGTTTCTTTGTTTGGGGTTTGAACAGTGTATTTGAAGTTTGAGCAAATCTCTCCATTTTGGAGAGATTTGTTCAAGAACAGGCACGGAGGAATCAGGATCTTGATGGCGCACTGCGTCGCTCTTGCCCCCAATGACAAGCAGGTCACGTCCTTTGCCCGCACTGTCGGAACGGCGCGTTTTGCCTGTAACTTGTAATTGGGCCTTGGTCCTGTGTGTGAGTTGGCGTGTTTTTCCAGGGTATGTTGACCAGGCTGCGCG
>CAMNHX010000126.1 GCA_946539945.1 uncultured Desulfobulbus sp.
CTTCAAGACGCTGTATTTCCTTGCGGGCCTGCGCATATTCGAGACCCAGCCCAAGACTGGCCAGAGCCAGCGCACAACAAAGCAACACAAGAAGGCGAAATTGTTTGTTCATCACTCCTGCCTCTCCAAATTTTCAACCAGACCTTCAGAGAGCGGACATCCCGCAACCCCGTTGCGCAAAAACAACAAAATGCCGCAAAATGCGGCGTTGTCCGTGTCCATCCAGTGATGAGCTTGCGAGCGTTTCCGTTGTGAAAAGTTTCTCCCTGCAAGACCCGCCACCGTGTTCTGGCTTGCCTGGCAGGAATGCGCAGCGCTTCAGACGACAAACTCACCCTCAACGACCAGATGGGGATTGCCGGAACACAGCATATACAGGACTGCGTCAGTCATGCGGAGGAGTCTGATCTTGAGTTCGCTGCTGCAGGAGTCAGGGGCCAGCAAGGTGCCGATGATAGCCCCATCGATGAAGGTGAACACGGTAAGTGCTCCCAACTGAACGTCAAAGTTGTGAGGAAGTTGACCCCTACGCACCGCATTTTTCAGAATGGTTTCGGTTTTCCGTACTGCCTCGCAACGCCGCTGATTCTCTTCCCGGGCATTTTCCTTGCGATCCTGGCTGCCCAAGCGACCCCGGTCCAGCCAAAGCTGGAAGACCTGCCTTGCGGTGGTGTTCTCTGCCGCATCCGTGAGCACAGCGCAGAGCATTTCCCGGAGCTTGCCCATGGGATCAGGCTCTTCCTCCCGCTCCCCGGCCTGACCCAGTTGCTCGTAGGGCACAACCGCGTCGTCCTTCAGAGAGCGCAAGAGGGCTTCCTTGTTGGCAAAGTGCCAATAAATAGCGCCCCGGGTCACGCCAGCCTTTTTCGCCACCTCTGTCAGCGTGGTGCCTGCCACGCCCTGCGCGGAAAACAGGGCCAGCGCTGCCTTCTGGATCGTACTGCGCGTGTGCGCCGCACCCTCCTTGGTCCTTCGCATGGCTACTCCTTCCAGCCGCCCCCTAGGGCCTTGAACAGGTTGACCTGATTGTTCTGCTGTGCCAGCCGCAGGGTGACATAGGTCTGCCGGGCGGCAAAGAGGTTGCGCTGGGCATCCAACTGGGTGAGAAAGCTGTCAATGCCCTCCCTGTAGCGGAAGACCGCCAGATCGTAGTACTTCTGGCTGGCTGCCACAGCAGCTTTCTGCGCTGCTACCCGTTCAGCCAGCCATTTCTGCGCGGCCAGTGCGTCCGCCACTTCCCGGAAGGCCGCCTGAATGGCCTTCTCATAGTTGACAATGGCCGCCTCCTTGCGCAGTTCCGCCACTTCAAGCTGGGCCTGAAGGCGTCCGCCAGTGAAGATCGGCACGCTGATGGAGGGCGTGAAGGCCCAGACTCCGGTCCTGCTGTGGAAGAGATCGCCCAGATCCGGGGCCATGTAACCTGCGGAGCTGGTCAGGCTGATGCGCGGGAAAAAGGCGGCCCGGGCCGCGCCGATATTGGCGTTGGCCGCCTTGAGCGCGTGTTCTGCTGCCTGAATGTCCGGCCTCTGCAAAAGCACGGTGGAGGGCAGGTTGGCAGGCAGAGGCAAGGTCAGGTCGTGATCCTCCAGCCGCTGGCCACTGGCAGCCAGAGGTTCAGGCAGAACCGTGCCAGTCAGCAGGTTCAGGGCGTTTCTGTCCTGCTCGATCTGGAGCTGGTACTGGGCCAAGGCTCCGCGCACCTGCTCCAGCATGGTGCGGGACTGGGCCAATTCCATGCTGTTGGCAATACCCCCCTCAAAGCGCTGCTGCACGAGGTTGAAGGACTGGTTCTGGTTGCTCATGGTGTCCTGGCTGATGGCCAAAAGCTCCCGGTCAGCCAGAAGTCCCAGCCAGGCCCGGGCGGTTTCCGCCACCAGCGCGATAAAGGCAGCGCGATGGGTTTCCACTTGGGCCAAGTACTGTTCCAGGGCCTCTTCATTCAGGTTGCGCACCCGACCAAAGAAGTCAAGCTCATACGAGGTGATGCCTACAGCAATGCTGTGCATCTGACCAGTGCCGTAAAAGCCGCCGCTGTAGGCACGCTGCTTGGTCCAGGACTGGTCCGCGCCAATCGTGGGGAAGAGCTGGGAGCGCTGAATACGGTACTGGGCCTGAAAAGCCTCCACGTTCAGGGCAGCGGTCTTCAGATCGCGGTTGTTGGCCAGCGCTTCGGCAATGACCTTTTTCAGGGCCGGGTCTGTGTAGAAGTGCGACCAGCCAATCTCGCTGATCGCCTGGGCCGTGGTCTCCGCATTGGCCTGGGTCACAGGCAGACGGGGCGGAACCGGCATCTCGGGCCGGACATATTCCGGGGCCATGGAGCAGCCGGAAAAGGCGGCAAGCGTGAGACCCAGAACCAGAACAGAGTAAATTCGCTTCATCATGAGGCAGCCTGTCGTTATTTGGATGAAAGGGACTCTTCCTGGGCTGTTTGCTCCTGGGCTTCCGGCTGTGCCAGTCCTTTGCCGCCGTGCCGGGTAAAGACCTTCACCACAACCACGTAGAACACGGGCACAAAGATGACAGCCAGGAAGGTGGCAGAAACCATACCACCAGCCACGCCCGTACCAATGGCGTGCCGGGCATTCGCGCCCGCGCCGCTGCTGATCGCCAAGGGCAAGACGCCGAAGATGAAGGCCATGGAGGTCATCAGGATGGGCCGCAGACGCTGGCGGGCCGCACGGACCGTGGCTTCCACCACTTCCCGGCCCTTGTCCACGCGGCGCTTGGCAAATTCCACAATCAGGATCGCGTTCTTGGCAGACAGACCGATGGTGGTCAAAAGACCAACCTGAAAATACACGTCGTTTTCCAAACCGCGCAGCCAGGTGGCAGCCAGCGCACCCAGAACCCCCAGAGGCACGGACATGATGACCGCAAAAGGCACGCTCCAGCTCTCATACAGGGCAGCGAGGCAGAGGAAGACCACCAGAAGCGAGATCGCGTAGAGAAAGGGTGCTTGCTGACCGGAACGCTGTTCCTGAAAGGAGGTGGCGGTCCACTCGTAGCCAAAGCCCTCTGGCAACTGCTTGATAAGCTTGTCCATGATCTTCATGGCGTCACCACTGGACCGGCCAGGCGCAGCCTCGCCCTGGATCTCCACTGCCGGATAACTGTTGTAGCGTTGCAAACGCGGCGAACCATAGCCCCATGAGCCGCGAGTCACAGCGGAAAGCGGGACCATGTCGCCCTTGTTGTTGCGCACATACCACTTGCTTACGTCTTCAGGGTTCATGCGGAAGGGCGCATCACCCTGGACCATGACCCGTTTCACCCGGCCCTTGTAGAGGAAGTCGTTCACATAGGCTGAACCCCAGGCAATGGAGAGGACGCTGTTCACGTCCGAGATGTTCACCCCCTGGGCCATGACCTGCTCGTCATCCACCTCCAGCCGGTATTCAGGCACGTCATCCATGCCGTTGGGTCGCACACGCACCAGATTGGGGTCCTGGGCTGCCATGCCCAGAAGCTGGTTTCGGACCTCCATCAGCTTCTCATGCCCGTGCCCGGCGCGGTCCTGCAGGAACAGGTCAAAGCCTGTGGCCAGACCCAGGGCAGGCACAGCCGGCAGGTTGAAGGCGATAACCATTGCCTCCTTGATGGAGGCAAAGCGGCCCATGGCCCGCCCGATAATCGCGTTCACCGACTGGTCCGGCCTTTTGCGCACGCTCCAGTCGCGGAGCTGGGCAAAGCTCATGCCCATGTTCTGGGCCATGCCTGCAAAGCTGAAGCCTGCCACGGCAAAGGCGCCTTCGATGTTCTCGTTCTCGTCTGTGGTGTAGTACTTCAGAACCTCCTGTTGCACGGCCATGGTGCGCTCCAGGGTCGCGCCCGGAGGCAGCTGGAACAGGGTCATGAACACGCCCTGATCCTCTTCCGGGATAAAGGCTGTGGGCAGGCGCATGAAGAGAAAGACCATGATGCCCAGAATGACCAGATAGGTCAGGATGCTGCGCATAGGCTTGAAGAGTACATGCCGTACAGTCTCACGGTAGCGGTCAGCGCTGGATTCAAAGGTCCGGTTGAACCAGCCGAAAAAGCCGCCTTTTTCCTTATGCTCCCCCTTGTTGATGGGCTTGAGCATGGAGGCGCAGAGTGCGGGTGAGAGCGTCAAGGCCACCAGCACGGAAAGAGCCATGGCCGAAACAATGGTGATGGAGAACTGGCGGTAGATCTGGCCGGTTGAACCGCCCATGAAGGCCATGGGCACGAACACGGCGGAGAGGACCAGGGCAATACCGATAAGCGCACCTGTAATCTGGTCCATGGATTTTTTCGTGGCCTCTTTGGGGGACAGCCCCTCTTCCCGCATCACGCGCTCCACGTTCTCCACCACCACAATGGCGTCGTCCACCAGAAGACCGATGGCCAGAACCAGACCGAACATGGTCAGCGTGTTGATGGAGTAGCCCAGAACCGACATGATGCCAAAGGTTCCCAAAAGAACCACCGGAACCGCGATGGTAGGAATCAGTGTGGCCCGGAAGCTCTGGAGGAAGAGGTACATGACGAAGAAGACCAGGATAATGGCTTCCACTAGGGTATGGGCCACCTCGGTAATGGAGATCTTGATGAAGGTGGTGGTGTCGTAGGGGAAGATGGCCTTGACGCCGGGTGGGAAGTAGATCTCCAGTTCCTTGACCTTGTCGCGTACTGCCAGGGCTGTGGCCATGGCGTTGGCGCCGCTACCCAGCATGATGGCCATACCAGCCGAAGGCTGGATATGACCGTCAGCGGCATAGACGCCATAGGCGTTGTAGTCGTCACTGCCCACTTCCAGCCGGGCCACATCCTTGAGCCGTACCTGGCTGCCGTCCGGGTTCACCTTGAGAAGAATCTCCCGGAACTCGTCAATGGAGGTCATGAGCAACTGAGCCATCAGCGTGAACGAGGTCTGCTGGCCTGGAACGCCGGGAGCGCCGCCCAGAGCGCCGACAGTGACCTGGCTGTTCTGCACGGAGATGGCGTTCACCACGTCCTGCGGGGTGAGCATGTGGCTGTTCAGCTTGTGGGGATCCAGCCAGACGCGCATGGCGTAGCGACCGCCAAAAACCTGAACCGAACCCACACCCTCAATGCGACTGATGGGATCGCGCATATTGGTGATGAGGAAGTCTGCGAGGTCGTAGTTCTGCAGACTGCCGTCCGGCGAGATCAGGGCCACCAGCATGAGGAAGGTGTCGTTGGACTTGTCCACGCGCACACCCTCGATCTGCACTGCCTGGGGCAGGGTACTCATGGCACGCGAGAGCTTGTTCTGCACCTGGACCTGGGCAATGTCCGGGTTGGTCCCGGATTCAAAGGTCAGGGTCATGGAGACCCGGCCTGAAGAGGAGGCGCTTTCGCTCGACATATAGAGAAAGTTGTCCAGGCCGGTCATGACTTCCTCAATGACCTGGACCACGTTGCTCTCCACCGTGCTGGCCGCTGCACCCCGGTAGGTGGTTGTGACCCGGATGGAAGGCGGCGCGATTTCCGGGTACTGGGAGATGGGCAGGGTCTCGATTGCAAGCAGACCTGCCAGCATGATGACAATGGCAATAACCCAGGCGAAGATG